>NZ_JAMSKY010000007.1:0-199655 GCF_023806745.1 Lactiplantibacillus sp. B652
ATGTCGAACACAGAAGTTAAGCTTCTTAGCGCCGAGAGTAGTTGGGGGATCGCTCCCTGCGAGGGTAGGACGTTGCCATGCAACCTAAGGAATCGTTAATTCGGTTCCTTTTTTTGTGTCTCGAAGTACCGGTCAAAGATAAAACGAAAATTTGCCTTAAAGACTGTCGAACGTTACAATGGGGTGTAAAATTTGAAATTGCACGGTCGTCTTCTGCGTGTGTTCAAGTTGAGACTTCATAAAGATTCTATCAACTGCACTTAATGAAGCGCCAAAATATAACACTTTCACCGCTGAAACAGCTATCCGTTAAAGGAGATGCCAGATTAATGGACGCACATAAAATAGATTTGAAAAAACTAAATGAGGACAAGCAGAAAGCATTCGATATTTTTGGGAAATATGGTAGTTTTGCCGCGTTGTATCGGGAAGGGACGGAAGCAGACATTCATTTTGTTGATAACTATATCTCGCTGGCAGCAGTCTATGAACAAAGAAAGCTAGTTGGGTTAGAATGACCTAGTGTTATGTGCATATGACTGTTGAGCGGATTCTGAATTGATGACTGATTTAGAGCGAGTGTCTGCAGTAACTGCTAGTAAGATGATTTAATGCGACCTTAAACGGCGATTGTCGATGCACTAATCACGAGTGAAGTGTTTGATAGACGGTTTAAGTACCGGTTGCTGTGAAGCAGTTAGTCATCATTTAGGACCGTACGTCTTTTAACTGACTCGTCATGACTGCGACAGCTATTGTTATGGCGTTACTGGAAAATATTAAAGTATCGCTCGTTGACTGATGAAAATAAACATCGTCTACGAATAGTTTGGCGTACGTATCTGGTTAGATCAATTACTGACACAGGACTAAGGTCATTTAATTTGGACGGTAACTGTCGCAACCATGTAAAAATCTTGTAAATTCGGGAGCAATAATTGTTATTCTTCCAATTACATGCTATGTTATTAGCATATTTTACGAAGTGGAGTGATAGTTATGGCTCAGATTACTGTGGGGGATCGGGTTAAGTGCCAGAAAAACGGCAATACCGATTATGATTTTTATGCTAAAGTTGAAAAGATTTATGAGAACTCCGCCTTTGTCACCATTACACATTACGATGTCCGTGATGATATCAACGTCTCGGAATTACAATATCGTGCGGTGATTGCGCTTAAGAAAATGAAGATTGCGAAACCAACTGCAGGGGAAGCTAAGGAATTACAAGCTGTTAGCCCTGCGATGTTGGCTGAATAAAAGAGATGATTAATGGAACCTTGTCCAGATAATGGACAGGGTTTTTATTTTGGACCCAAATTTGCGAGTTGGTAAACAACACTTATTAATTGTGCACGTTGTTTTATTTGGCCTGGCAAACTTTTTTTGTTTTTGATTTCGCGAATCACCTGTACAACGGGGTTGAGAATGGTACAATAGATATTAGTACTTGATAATAGTTCTAAAGTAAGAAGGAGGAGTTTTTGATGCAGACAACTGGTCAAAACACAACGTTAACCGGACGGCGGCGGTTCTGGTTCATCTTCACATTACTGTTGGGGACTTGGACGATGTCAATCAGTCAATCATCACTATCGACCGTCTACCCGACGTTTATGCGTGATTTCGGCATTTCAGCGTCGACGGTTCAATGGCTGACGACGGGCTTTATGTTGACGATGGTCGTCATGATGCCCATTAGTCCATGGTTACTCAATAATATTGGTTTTAAGAAATTATTCTTAGCGGTGCTGGTCCTATTTGATGCCGGTTCCATAATTATTTACTTTGCACCCAGTTTTGGTGTCATGATGATTGGGCGGTTGATCAAAGCGGCCGCTGTCGGTGTGCTATTTCCGTCATATCAATCGATTTTACTCACGATTACGCCAGAAGAGAAGCGTGGTAGTACTATGGGGGTCGCTGGGCTAGTCATGGGGTCAGCGCTCGCCTCAGGGCCCATCATTTCAGGGGTCGTCCTGAAGTTTACCGATTGGCACGGCCTATTTATGGTCTTCATTACCGTTGCGACATTACTGATTTTAATTAGTTTTGCGACGATCAAGGATGTGATGGTGAATAAGCCATCGAAATTAGACCTGATTTCAATCGTCACGTTACTTGGTTTTGCTGGGATTTTGTACGTGGTTAATGAAATTGGTAAGGCTGGCGTGAACTGGACCTATGCATGGATTTTATTGATTATTTCCATCCTGGCAGTGGCCTACTTCACGTATCGGCAATTCCATTTGGAAACCCCATTACTGGAGTTACGGGTTTTAAAGACGTTTAACTACGACTTAGCCATTTTTCTGACTGCAATTTCGTATGTTGCCCTGATCGTGGTCACGATTATCTTCCCACTGTACTATCAAGGTGTTCTGAAAGTTTCACCGTTCGTTTCAGGGATGTCACTGGTTCCTGGTGCGGTGCTCCTCAGTATCTTGAACCCGTTGACAGGGAAACTCGCTGAAAAGATCGGTTATAAGCAAATTATGTTATTGGGAATGGCGATGATCGTCTTGGGCTGGCTGATTTTAGCGTTGGTCAATGCCAAGCTCAACTTGCTCACGATGATTCTGTTGGCAGCCTTGATTGAAGGTGGCAATGCCTTTGTCATGATGCCAGCGGTTACCCTCGGTGCCAACTCATTGCCAGACGAGCTGATTTCACACGGAACGGCCGTTATTACGACGGTTAGACAGATTCTGGGTTCAGCTGGTGTCGCAGTTGCGACCTTGGTCCTCTCTAACGTGACCCTAGCCCAAAAGCAAGCTGGCGCCTCGACGTTAGCTGCTAATTTAACCGGGTACCACACCGTCTTTTGGATGATGCTCGGAATCGAAATCGTTGGGCTAGTTCTCGCGTTATTGTTGCGTGATGGGCGGAAACAGGCTTGATGCGGTTGCTAGTGGTGCTTAGCTGAGGGCGTAGACGCGCTTTGTTCATATAGCCAAATCTGGCAATAGTCGATTGTTCAGAGTCTGCTCAGATTTTCAAAACTAAACAACAGGTTGTGATCAAAAATGGTTCATGTCATTTGCGTCACAACCAAAATAAGGCCATCAATCTCATCTCCTGGGATTGATGGCCTTATTATTTAACCACTTATTTCTTCGCGGCTTTCTGAATCTTTGCCAACTGGTTGTATTGGCTGAGCATCCAGCTTTCATACGTCTGGTTGGCTGGCAGAGTTTCAGTCACTTTGAGGACTGGAACGTCGTATTGTTTAGCTAATTTGACCATGTTCGTGACTAGGTTACTGTCACTTTGGGTGTTTTCAACAAAGAAGGCGATGCGGTGGTGCTTGATGGCCTGTTGCATTTGCTGAATATCCTTCGGGGACGGGTCGGTGCCTTCCTCGATGGCCCGGGCAAAATGATTGTTCGTGATGTGATAACCCATTGCCTTGAGTGAATAATCGAAGACGGGTTCACTGACTGCGACGCGCTGACCCTTAGCTTGCTGTTTCAGTTGCTTGATTTTGGTTGTAATGGCCCGAGTGCTAGCCTGATATTTTCGGGCTTGCTGGTAAAAGTAACGCTTGTGTTGCGGCTGAATCTTCGACAGGTCCGCCGCAATTCTGGTGGCTAACTTGGGCATCGTCGTAGGATCGTACCAAACGTGTTCGTTGGCGCCGTCCGCCTTCTTGGCAACCGAGGTGCCGACGTTGATGACGCGGGCGCCGGCTTGCTTGTTGACGGTTAACTTTTCCATCCAGTCATCGTAGCCGAGGCCGTTATAGATGATGAGCTGCGCGCTACTGGCTTGTTTGGCCGTATTGACGGTTGGCTCGTAGTCATGGGGATCGACACTGGGACGGTCGATGATAGCCGTGACTTTACCATACTTGCCCGCAACCGCCTTGGCCGTTTGACCATAAAAATCGAGACTAGTCAGAATATTGATTTTATTATTGCTCGTTTGACTTGATGTGGTGGTGCTTTGGCAGCCTGCTAATAAGCTACCGATGCCTAATAGCAGGACCAAAAACAGCCATCTACGTCGCTTAATCATGTCTTGTTACCCCATTCTCTTTAAATCGTAACCATTACTGTTCACTTTACAGAAAGAAGCTTGGTGCGTCAAGTGTTTAAGATAAACTTTAGCCTAGTTTGAAAGTGGTAAATAACTAATGAAAGCTGGTAAAATAGGCGTACTTAGAATACGGAAAGTGGGGGTTGAGATGATATTTACGATCGTGATTTTACTATTATTAGTCAGTGCCATTTTCCGAGGCTTCCACCGCGGATTCGTGATTGAAATGTTGCACCTGATTGGGACTGTCGTGGTCTTGCTGTTTGCAAGGTTGCTCTATCAACCAGTGGGTGCAGCAATCAGTAATTTACTGACTGGCTTGAATTTGATTGAGGGTTCAGCCATGAGTACCCTAATTATTAATCTGATTGCCTTCTTCGTGTTGATTTCGCTGGGGTGGTCCGTGATTCGGTTACTTGGGCGCGTCTCACGCAGCATTACCTGGCTACCAGTCATCAAACAAGTGAACAGTGTTGCCGGTGGTGCGGTCGCGTTTGTGATTACGTACCTGGTTATTTTCGTCGTTCTGTCCCTGGCTAACTTGGTCAAGACTGATTTTATCCAAACACAGATGAACAACTCACCGTTAGCGACATATATTGTCAAACAAACGCCGGGACTGACGAGTCAGTATCTAAGTCATCTAGTCAATTTCGACGACGGAACAACGACATCTGATTCATAAGCGTCGAGAGCACGTATTACGCTAGTTAATTTGTCATGAATTACGATTAAAACATGTTATTTCCAAGTTCAAGTGCGGCCAGCTGAGACCCGCTGGAAACAGTGCGAGTTAGCGTAAATTTGCAGTCGTGTGTCGTCCTACGCCGGCTTCCAGGCCTATCATATCTTTTTAAGTACACAACAGTAATATAAAATGTTAAGTCATTATATTCTTAACTAATATAAGTCTCCTTAGTACCAGTTTTAAAAAAATCGGTTTAAGAAATTCCAAAGGTGGGTTTCTAAGAATGTGAACATTTAAAGACTTTTTTTGTATATTTTATACCATCACTTGTTTATTGCATAAAGCAGCTCATAATAAAAGTATGTCAAAATACTTTTACGGAGGTAAATGTTATGGCTGATCAATTAGTATTAGACACGCAACAATGGTTAAATTCCACTTATGGCGATGTTGATGGTTTTGGTAGCGTTCCTGAAAATGGGCTTACCGGTTGGGACACAATTTATGGTCTAACCCGTGGCTTACAACATGAACTTGGTATTACTGATTTAGTAGATAACTTTGGTCCCACAACTGCTAAGCTTTTTGATGAAATTGCTGACGATATTGTACCTGGTTACTCAGGTAATATTGCATACATCATCCAAGGTGGTTTTTGGTGTAAGGGTATCGATCCCGCCGCTTTTGATGGGAAGTTTACTAGCGATACTGCTTCTGCCGTCACAACGATGAAAGAATACGCCGGATTGAGTGATACTTCCGGGACTCTGGACTCACAGTTCATGGCCGCGCTGCTCAATATGAGTGCATTCACCTTAGTAGCTGATGGCTATGAAAAAATCCGTACGATGCAGCAACAATTAAATCATGACTATCTGGCTTATACTGGCATTCTCCCTTGTGATGGCGTATACCAGCGTGACACAAATACCGCTTTGATTTATGCTTTACAGGCCGAAGAAGGACTTGATACGGATACCGCATCAGGAACTTATGGGCCAATGACCCAAGAGTTGACTCCAACTGTTTCAACTGGTGATGATAATAATTTTGTCCGTATATTGCAATGGGGCCTTTATGTAAATAACCAAGCGTATACGGGTGATTTTGACGGCAGCTATACTTTAGACGTATCAAGTTCAGTAGCAACTTTTGAGAGTGATATGGCCCTTCCAGAAACATCTGGCGCATCGGCAGGTTTAGATGTCTTCATGAGTCTCTTAACTTCCGCTGGCAATCCTGATCGCGACGCTGTGGCTTGCGACACCTCGCATCAAATAGATGCGAATGAGGCTGCGGCACTCAGCTCCGCTGGTTACAAATATGTTGGTCGTTACCTAACTGGTACTGCTGGTACTGGGAGTAGTGAAGTTGATAAAAATTTAACCACCAGTGAAATCAGTATTCTAACTAATGCTGGTCTAAAGATCTTCCCAATCTATCAAGATGGCGCATCCGATGATGAAGATTACTTTACCCAAACCAAGGGTAGCAGTGATGGCCGTAAAGCTGGTTTAGCCGCTATGCAATTAGGCTTTCCGGATGATACGATTATCTACTTCGCTGTGGACGTCGATATTCAGGATGGTGACATAGCAGGCACGGTCGAACCATACTTTACAGGTGTTGCCAACGGGATCAATAGTTTCGGTTTTAAAGTCGGTATTTACGCTACCCGAAATGTTGCCAACACGATTATTACGGATGGGTTGGCCGACAAAGCGTTCGTTTCCGATATGTCTACTGGATTTTCTGGCAATCTCGGTTTCCCAATGCCAAGCGAATGGTCTTTCGATCAGTTCAATGAAGTCACTTTTGACGATTTCTACATCGATAAGGTAGCCTCTAACAGTAGTCGTTCGACAGCTGTTGATGATTTTTCAGCTGGTAGCAGTGTTGGAGGTAGCGATGATTTAGCTAAAATAAATGAAATTGTTCAAAGCCTGAGTGAAACTGATAGTATTTTTTCATTCGTAAAAGATATAACCATTGAAGCAACCAGTAAAACTTACAAAGTTGAAACTCCTGCTGTGGATCTATCTTTAACAGTTGACCTGGAAGGCAGTATTAGTGATGACGATGGTGACACTTCAATTAATTATAATGTTAATGATGGTTCCGTTAATTTCACATTAGATGATGAAATCTCGCAAATCATTGCTGAAAACACAGCTGGATTTACTGATACAACGGTGACCGCTTCATTGGATGGAATAGCTTCAGTAATAAAGGATGGTGACATCAAGTCTGGTATGTCTGTTAAAGCAACCGGTACATCTATCACATTTAAGGTCGATTCTACATTTGAACATGAATCAACAAATGGTAAAACCTACGAGATAGAGTATGAAGTTACTTTGGTAGCAGAGTTCCATTCAATTATCAGTCCTTTACCAGCTTGGGTCACCGCTGTACAAGCGGATGAACACAACACCTCAGTGGACGATGCAAAAGCAAATGCACCTGAAATCACAACTGTGTTACTGCGTGTTGGTACTGCTGCAGTTGTTGCCCTCGCAATAACTGGTTTAATAATGACAGCCACATTTTTACCGTCGATCATCCCAGGGTTAATTGCCTTAGCTGCTGCGTAATAATGGAAAATACTATATAGTTAGACGAAACGATTGGAGCCATCCGATCGTTTTTTATATTAAAATGAGGACTGGTAAATAATATGGACACAACACAATTTTTATTTTTTGTATGGATTATGTTTTTGGCAATTTTCATTCTGAGCTTGCTCTTTGCACTCTTTACACCAAAGGTATTTACTTACACATCACAAAATTCAAAATCTAAACAACTAATCCGTAAGATACTGATAACTAACCCAATTAGAGAATATAGACGACAGTTAAAAATAAGTATACTTTTTAGTACGCTGGGACTAATAGTAATGTGGATCGGAATTATTTTATTTGCGTTTAAGTTTGAGACTGTCTCACTTTTTTTACTTGCCATTGCATCGGCATCATATATTTTTATCGGGGTTGTCACTCCTTACTATGAATATAAGTACTGGTCAAGAGCAGAAAAAGAAGAATTTGGGACGCTACCACATAAATCCTTTATAAAATTAATGACATTTCGAACAATATGTACGATAACTTTGACTCTTTTATTTTTACTACCAGCAATTTTCAACTCTGAATTTCATGATATTTTATTTAATATTTTATTTAATATTTTTTCTTAAATCAAACCATTCTGAAGTTCTGAAGTTGAACAAACCAGATTTATTCACAGAGAAGGCCTGAGATTTGCTCATCGCTTCAGCGATAAGGAATCCCAGGCCTTTTTGTTTTTTTACCTATTTTGGTAAAAAAACAAAAAAGAAACTCCACTTATGTTATTGTGAAGTCACCACAACAAAACAACAAGGAGAGTTTCCAATGACAATCTTACATAAAACCAATTTAATCAGCAATCCCAAAATTCGTATTAATAACCGAGGTGGCCGGTTAACGGTCGATGGTGGAATGACACTCATCACTGAATTCTTACACAAATTGCATTTTGATGAGACTGTGAATGAGCTTATCCACTTCAGTAATAAGCGTAAATTTTGCCAACACACTACAACACGATCAAGCAATGGAATTAATTTTAAATACCAATAATCTGGGTTCACAACCGACTATTACTACGTTTAGCGGATACCATGTTCAAACGTCGTAACCAGCAAATCTTGATTTTGGACATCGATTCAACGCAGGCCGATACTTATGGTAAACAAGAAGCAGCTGGTTATAATGCTCATTATGGAATTGATGGCTTTCATCCCATCTTAATTTTTGATAGTATAACTGGCATCTTGCTAGCAGTCAGACAGCGTCCCGCCATATATGACTTATGTGAAGAAACCGGCTGTCAGTTTTTAGTCAAATTAAAACACAATTCGCGATTAACCGACTTAGTTCAACACCAAGTTACTTATGACGATAACACTGATTTTTCAATGGCTGAAACGCAAATCTTTGAACTAGATTATCAAGTAGAAACTTGGTTGAAGCCTTATTGGGTCGCCGCTCAGGACACACGAAATGGCGGCAGTTTATTTATGACTACGAGTCAGTAGTCGCTAATCTGACAAGTACTAAAGCAGCTGATTTATTTGCGGCCTACGACAAACGGGGCAGTGTCGAAAATAACATCAAAGAGACTAAACTAGGCTTTTATCTGGATAAAATTAATAGCCATGTCTACCTAGCTAATACATTCTGTATGTTATTCAGCGCACTAGCTTACAATATCGTTCAAGTTTTTAAGCAATCCGTTTTACCACCGGCAAAACGTGATTTCCAAAGCACAACATTGCGTTTGTGACTGTTTCAAATTCCAGCAGTACTCGTCAAGCATGCCCGAAAATTCATTTTAAAACTCAGTAGTAACAACGTTTTTGACAACTTTTACTGAGAAACGTTAGCCAAATACGAGTTTTATAGCCGTAGTCTAACGGATTGTTTTTAATTTTTTTGTTCATCCGAGGCGTAGTCCGCCGAAATTAACGAAATGGCGCTCAATATGAGTCGCAGTTTCTAGCTTTGATTGGTTCAGCCTCAAAAAACGAGATTTGAGTGAGTAAAATACTCATTCAGATCTCGTTTTCCGTTTCTGGTGCTTAAAATAAATTAGTTGATTGTAGCTCAAAGACGTGGTCGGATTCGAAGCCGTAAACGTCTTTTTTTAGTGGAATATTGAAAGTCAGAGACAGCCACAGTAGTATAGTCGTCAAACCATTTTTACGGTTTCCGAACGATTATGAGTTTTTGGGGGTTATTTGGCCGATTACTATCACATTGCCGGTGCTTCATGCTATGATTATAAGTAAAAATGAGCAAGAAAGAGGTTGGGATACTTATGGGCATGATTCGTATTAACAACTTACGGTTTCACACGTTTAACGGTGTGCTTCCTGAGGAGCGGCGCAACGGCCAACAACTAGGATTGGACATTGCCATCAAATATCCCATTGAAGCGAAGGTCCGTCACGACGATGTGCACGAGACGATCAATTATGCGGCCGTGCGGGACGTCGTTGATGATTTTGTGACGACGCACTCGTACAAGTTGATTGAATCGTTGGCCAACCATCTGTTAGAGACGCTTTTGGCTAGTTTTCCGACCGTCGATGCCATCAATATTAAGATTCGAAAGTATAGTGTACCGATGCCCGGCATTTTTGATAACGTGGAGATTGAGGTGGAGGGAACGCCACATGTCGACTAATCAAGAACGCGTCTACCTGAGCATTGGGTCTAACATTCACCCGCGCGTTCAAAATATTCGAAAGGCGCTGAGCCGTCTGCGTGCGGTGGCTGGAGTGACAGTGATTGCGGAATCCCATTGGTACGAAACTGAGCCGTGGGGGAATCGCGAACAGGCAAATTTTTACAACGTATCTGTCTCGTTAGTGACCACTTTGACGCCCGCTGAGTTGTTAGATGAATTACATACCATTGAACAGGCTGGTCATCGGCAACGGCTAGTCCATTGGGGGCCACGCACGATTGACATGGACATTATCTTTTGGGGCCAGCGTCGAATTGCGACAGTTGACTTGACGGTGCCACATGCACAAGCAGCTAACCGGAATTTTGTACTGTTACCAACGGCTGAGATTGCCGCGGATGATCCGTTGGTGGGCCCTCAAGTTGCGCGCATGATTGCGGCTAATCAGGACCAGAGTTGGATTAAAAAAGTGAGAAATGTGAGTGAGTTAGATGATTGATGAGAAGAACAAAGCTAAGATAGAACACGCGGTGCGTGAGATTTTGAGCGCTGTCGGTGAAGACCCTGACCGGCCAGGATTGGTTGAAACGCCAGCCCGGGTCGCACGGATGTATGCAGAAGTATTTGCGACTAAGACCGCCGCACCATTTGATAATTACAAGTTATTTAAAGTTGAGAATCCAACCGAGATGGTTTTGCTTAAAGATATTCCATTCTATTCAATGTGCGAACACCATTTACTACCCTTCTTCGGAACGGTTCAAGTTGCCTATGTGCCGCAGCATGACCAAGTAATTGGGTTGAGCAAGATTCCGCGGCTCGTCGATTATTGCGCCCAACAACCGAACGTTCAGGAACGTTTGACCGTTTCAATTGCGACTGAATTGCAGCGCATCCTCGACCCAGCTGGCATTGCCGTTTCAATCACAGCGCGGCATATGTGCATGGAGATGCGCGGTGTCAGCAAGCCCGGTGTCCAGACGGAAAGTAGCTATTATAGCGGTCAATTCAAGACGGATATTGAGTTAAAACGGGAATTTCTACAACGAATCGCAAAGTAGGTGATTAATTGGACGCAGCGACGATCGAACGACGCTATCAGAAATTATTAGGTCAGCTGAACCAAGCCATGCTGGCGAACAATCATCAACGGGTCCCACTGTTACGGCGAATCATGGCGCATCTCGGTCACCCAGACCATTACTATCACGTTATCCATATCGCGGGGACCAATGGCAAGGGCTCGACTGGGGCAATGCTCAGCAGTGTTTTGCAAGCTCAGGGATACCGCGTCGGGCGTTTTAGCAGTCCCGCCATTAATGACGCGCGTGAACAACTGCAATTCAATGGGACGTGGATCAGTCCAGCAGACTTCATCGATACTTATCATGAAATTTTGCCTGTTCTGAAAAATATGGGCTTGGCGGCCAGCGATGTCTCCGTGTTTGAATGGTTCTTCCTGATCAGTGTGGTCTGGTTCCGCAATCAAAACGTGCAGTGGGCGGTGATTGAAGCCGGTCTCGGTGGCTTGTATGATGCGACCAATGCGCTGGCTAGTCCCCAGCTGACGGTGTTTACCAAAATTGCCCTCGACCACACGGCCATTCTCGGACCAACGATTACGGCGATTGCCCAGAATAAGTCTAAAATCATCAAGCCGCACACGACGGTCGTCACTTTGGCGGACCAACATCCCGATGCCTTGGCTGTCTTACAGACCGAAGCGCTCAATCAAGGGGTGCGGTTAGTTACGGCCAAGCACGCGCAATTGACCATCACGCAGCAGACATTGACCCAGATGACCGTCGATGCGTACAGCCAGTGTTTTGACTGGACACAGCTGACGTTAGGACTCGGCGCGTCATATCAGTTGCAGAACCTACAGCTTGTGTTGACCGTCGTGTCCGTGTTGCAGCACCAGCAAGTTAACCTAACAAACGCCGCGGTCCGTACGGGATTACAGCAGGTCAGCTTACCCGGTCGTGCGACGGTCTTACAGACGGATCCGCTGATAATTGCGGATGGCGCCCATAATCCAGATGGCATGCAGGCACTAGTTTCCAGTGCACAAACGTTGCTTGCTGGGCGACACTTGATTTGGGTCGTCGGGGTTTTGCAAGACAAGGCATATACGGACATGTTGGCAGCACTGCTTCCCGCAGCCGACGTGGTCATCACGAATACGCCAGCGAATCCAGAGCGCGCTTTACCAGCAGCACAGTTAGCCCGAACGGCGACGGCCATGCTGACGCCGGCGTTTATGACGGCTAACGCGATGACAACGGCGCCTGAAATCTTGACGGCAACGACCATCACGGATGCGTTAACGCAAGCCCAACAGCGAGCAACGCCTAATAGTGCGATTCTGGTCACCGGGTCGTTTTACGTCATTCGTGAATTGCAACAAGCTGGCTGGAAGGGGTTGAGCCAATGACCGTTGACTGGCTGATTGCGTCAAATAATGCGGGGAAGAGTCGTGACTTGCAGGCTTGTTTGGCCTATGCCGGCGTGACCGCGCAACCTTATTTTAACCAATTCGACCGCCTGACGTTTCCGGCCGAAACGACGACCAGCTACGTGGATAACGCGATCGCGAAGGCCCGTTTTGGTGCTTCACAGCTTGGTGTTCCGGTGATTGCCGATGATAGCGGCATTGAGATCCCGGCCTTGCCCAGACAATTCGGCGTCACGACCGCTCGTGATTTAGGGGTCGCGGTCAGTGGCTTTGACCGTAATCAGGAAATTTTACAAGCCCTTCGTCAGGTTCCAGATGGGCAACGCCAAGCCGTCATGCGAGCAACCTTAGCCGCTGCTTGGCCGGATGGTCGGGTCGTGGTCGTTCAGGGGACCGTTGCGGGCTACCTGGCACATTTTCAGTTAGGCCAATACTCAGGAGGCTTTGACCGGTTGTTTTGGCTGCCACATTATGGTCGGACGTTAGCCGAAATCCCCGCACCATGGCGAATCCCATTGACGCACCGGGGACGCGCCGCACTAAAACTAATCACAAAACTTTAAAAATTGAAAGGATCGGTGGAGTAGATGTTAGTACAAGATATCACCAGTTCATTAGCACAAGCAACGGATTTTGCGAGTCAGGCGTTGAATGCTCAGGTTCAACGGCACCAACAATTAGTTTTACGTTTTAGTGATTATAATCGTGAACAGCAGCAAGGCTTGACCCAACTCTGTCAGCAATTAGATGGTGTGGTTCAGGCGAGTCCCGAACAGCTGACGGTGCTGCTGAATCAATCTGCAGGCCGGCGTTTGGCCCAACAATGGTCGACCGTCTTCACGGACCAAGCGACCGTTCAGATCCAATTGACCCAAATCATGAAGCAATACGACGTGTTCTGGCAGGCTGGCGAACACCGGTTTAACTTAACGAAGAAGCCGATGATCTACGGCATTATGAACATCACGCCTGATTCCTTCTTCGATGGCGGACAGTACAAGACCAAGGACGACGTGTTGAACCACGTCGACGCGATGCTGCAAGCAGGCGCAGACGTCATCGAAGTCAATGGTCAAACGACGCGGCCAGGCTTTACCGAAGTGACGCCGGAAGTTGAGTTGGAACGGACGTTACCGTATATTCGGGCAATCAAAGCGCGGTTCCCAGAAGCCGTTTTAGCAGTCGATACTTATAAATACGACGTGATGGAAGCCGTTTTGGCGGAAGGTGTCAGCATTATCAATGACGTCAACGCCTTCACGGATGATCCGCGGAAGCTGAAGTTGATGGCGGATAGTCAGGTCGGATTACTAACGATGCATAGTAGTCGCGAACAGGAATACACTGATTTGACGAGCAGTATGCGGCATTTCTTTGAACAGAACCTCGCTGCGCTGACGAGTCACGGGATTGATATTGAACGGATCGCCTTAGACCAAGGCATTGGCTATTCCCAAGTCGCACATGGCGAACAAGACTACGTGATGATGCGCAATATTGACGAATTTAATTACTTACGGCGTCCAATGATGGTCGCAATCTCGCGTAAAGGTTACCTAGGTCTGTTGCTTGGACTGAAGAAGGAAGACCGGCTGCCAATGACCTTGGTCACCGAAGCCGCCATGATGCTCAAGGGCGGTCGTATCATTCGGGTGCACGATGTTGCTGAGACCAAGCAATTGATTACGCTACTCGGGCGCATCGAGAACGGCTACTGGCTCGCTAACCATGATTAGTCCAGACGACTTTGATGAGGTTACAGTCAATGGCGTTCGGGATTACGATGCCTATTTTGGAACACCGACTCACGATGATCACGTCTTATTTGAGCTATTAGTCGTCGGTATTCTGCAAGTCGGCCTCAGTTGGCAGGTGGCCGCGAGTCAGTTACCGATTCTGCGGCAACAGATGGCCGGACTACGGATAGATGCGGTCGCGGCCATGGATGAACCGGACTTTGAACGCTTGATGCGCACCCCTAAAGTGATGCACAATGGGCGCAAATTACGCGCCATCATTCAAGATGCGCGGGCGATTCAGCGATTGCAGGCGGAGTATGGTCACTTTAGCACCTATCTGTGGGCATTTGTCGATGACACGCCGTTCATGATGCCGGCGCCGGATGACGATGAAGGATTGCCAACACGTTCACCCCTCGGGACCCGGGTCGCCAAGGATTTACATCGGCACGGCTTTACCTTCGTCGGACCAGTCGTCACACACATGTTTTTACTGGCGGCGGGATTGATTAAATTGAATTAGTAAGCATTAGGCTGGCGGATGCTGGCCTTTTTTTATTGGCGTTAAGTAGTTGCAATGTGCTAGTCAATTTGTCATGAATCCTGATTAAATCATGCCAGGTTGGATTCCTGTTCGTCAGCCGATGCGCGTCTTAGTCCGACTTCCGGGGCCGGCTGACAACGCTGGAACAGGGCGGACATCGATTTGAACTCACGCAGAAAATCACTGCGCAATTTCAAATACGAGTCTTCTTCTAGCCCGGGGACCCCACCCGGACAAGAAGAATTTCGCCCTTGAGCATTGTCAGCCAGCCCCTACAGTCGGGAACCCGCTCGAATGGCAGATGAACGGCCACCTATCTGGGTACAATTGACCATTGAATATAGGTGAGAGGACTTTCAGGCAGACCTTTTGAATTGGTATCGTTGATGCTTTACGACATTTGAGTACTGAGAAGATTGCCCAAATATGATTCACTATATTTAACAGACACTAGTCTTGAATTCATTCGATACAATTACTTTCATTTAGAGTGAAAGATTTTGCCATATCAGTCAACTAGCGAAAATTCAGATAAGTTCAGTGAAGCTGCTGATTCGAAAAGTTAAAACATGGATAAAAGATTTTAGCTATCGTTAGAACCAGTCTGACAGTCGAATGTCAAAATGACCTTGTATCCAGGAACCAACGATTGATTCAACAAAAAGTTGGGTTCGCACATGTCCGCCTTTCGAATAGGATCCCGGCTGGAAGGTATTCTGGGCAAGGCCCAGTGCTTCTCAGAGTGTGAGGTTCAGACGGGTTGGGACTGAGGATTAGCCTAGCTAGAGCGTTAAGCGGTGCATTTCCGCTTGGCGTTCTGGCGTAGCTAACCGGAAGTTCCAGTCTGACCAGAACACGTTTCATCCATATCGCAGGCAACGTGAAAGACCAGTATTTAAGACGTGGGTTGTCGGCTTAAATCTGTGTCCACCACGTCACGGCCATTGCCCAGAATGCCTGGAAGTCGGCGTAGGACGAGCCTATCACTGAATGTTTACGGTAACTCGCACTATTTCCAGCGCCCCTCAGCTGGTAGCTCTTGAACTTAGAAACTAGCATGATTTAATCAGCTTTAATGCTAAAGAATAACTAGCATAACGCGTGTATGTATAAAATGATTACTAACACTCAGATATGCAAAACCGGTGTGATGATGATCTAATCGGGGTTTGATTAATGGCGATAATTAATTCGATAAATTATGATTACTATAAGAAGGGAGGAGCTCGACATGCTATTGAAATCACCACTCATGATTGCAATTTGTATCGTTATCCTCGTCACGTTGATTGGGGTTCAGCTCTGGTTTCCGGCGAGTGCCTTTGTTCGGGGGCTGAACAAGTATAGTGGGCTGATTATGATCATCGTAATCATTGTTACCGTGGTGGTTACCAATCGCATGATTCAGCCACCCCATCAGCTCGTGACGGTGGACCTGCCGGCAGGAGTGTTAGTGTTAGGCTATGGTTATAGCTGGTGGCATCGGCGTAAGCAGAACCAGTCTAAACAAGTCACGCAACACAATCGTTCAAAGTAGTGCAGCTTTGGTAGTTAATTACGGAAAACAAAAACAGGCCTCAAAAGTGGACAAAATCTGCCGTTTTTGAGACCTGTTTTGATTGGATTCACGTTCACTTGTCGTTCGCTAGTTACCGTGTTGCCAGCGTATCTGGTAAGAACCACATCGTTATCAAGCCAAGTAGCCAAGCGCCTAAGAAGAACGTCATGGCAGCGGGTAATTGATAGCCCAGTACCCATTGGCATAATAAAATCAATATGATAATGATTCCGATACTTCGATTCAGTGTGCTCATTGCGGTCCCCTCCCAGTTGCGTCGTTATCCCCGATTTGTAAATAATAGTTAAATTATATAATGGCAGCTGCATTTTGTGCTTGAATGTGCGTTAATGTATTAATTTAACGTACGAACGTTGCGTGAAAGAGTGACAAACACAAAACGATACCGGTAATGTTGCGGTATCGTTGCAAAATCGTTATATAATGTCTTAAATCGAACTATCAGTGGTTTCATAGTCCACCTTTCCCAGTTCAATCTGAATCGTGATGTGGGTCAACGGGAATTGAGCGCTGAGGTCCTTGTTGAGTTGTTCCAAAAACGCGTTATTGTCGGCTAAAGTTGACCGGCAGAGGTGTACGGTCATCGCCGTTTCCGTCGTGCTCATGCCCCAGATGTGTAAATCGTGAATCTGGTTGACCGTGGGTTGGCTCGTCAAATAATCGGCGATTGCTTGGCGGTCAACGTTATTGGGGACGGCTTCTAGGGAGTAATTCATCGCGTCCCGTAATAGCCCCCAAGTCCCAACGAGAATCACGATTGCAATCAGTAAGGAGACGACTGGATCAAGCCAGAACCAGCCCGTTTGTAAAATGATGAAGCCAGCAATGACCACGCCCACGGAGACACCGGCGTCAGCGGCCATGTGGAGGAAGGCGCCCTTGATATTCAAATCGTGTTTTTGACCCTTCATGAAGAGGAGGGCGGTGAAGCCATTGATGAAGACGCCGACCGCTGCGACGATGATGACGTCCCACTCCGCAACCGGCCCTGGATTGCTCAAACGCTGAATGGCCTCGACCGAAATGGCCCCGATTGCGACGAGTAAGAAGACGGCGTTAAAGAGGGCCGCTAGAATCGACGAACTCTTGTAACCGTACGTATACTTGTCATTTGCGCTTTTCTGACCTAGCCACAGTGCGAGCCACGAAATGAGGAGTCCTAAGACATCGCTCAAATTATGCCCGGCGTCTGCGACCAGTGCCAATGATCCGCTCGCAAAACCGTAACCGGCCTCCAAAATGATGAAGGCGGAATTGAGGGCGACCCCTAATTTGAAAGCGCTGGTTTGTTGTTGGATCTGATGACTATGGGTCATATGAATCACCTACTTCTCAGTTGATTTAATGCGGTTAATCGCTATAATTTAGATATGAATGAACGGACATATGAATGTCTGTTCATGTGTATTGTAACACGCTTACATGCCCAACTCAATCAGAAATTGGAGTTTTATGATGGAAAATGAAATGCAACATGATGCGATTGTCAGTCGGTTGAATGAACTGATTCCACCGACTGATGAATTAAACCGAATTACCGCAATCTTTAAGGCGTTAGGCGACCCGACTCGCGCCAGAATTCTTTACGCACTAGCGGTTTCGAAGCTAAGTGTCGGTGAGCTGGCAACTGGGCTCACGCTGACACAGTCGAATGTGTCTCACCAATTAACGGTCCTCAAACAATTGAAGTTAGTTGTGGGGACTCGCAGCGGGCGCAATGTCCATTACCAACTAGCCGATAAACACATTATCCGAATTTTTCAGCAAGTTGCGGCACACGCAGAGGAAGCGGCGGATGAATAAGCAATATTCAAAGTGCTTATGAAAATAAATTCAGATTACCTAGTTTAGTAGACTAGATGTATTGATATTTACACGATGTGATGGTATGCTAGTGTCAACAATAAATATGAGGTGATCAACATGGCACAGTCGGCGCGGCAGTATCAAATAACTAACGAGGTCTTGAACTCAGTGACCCATGGTGTGGGGATTATTTTAAGTATCGTGGCGTTTGTTTTTCTGATGCTTAAAGCCTACGCGGATGGTCAATCCCTGGAATGGGCCGCGTTTATCATCTACGGGTGCTCACTGTTCGTGCTGTATACCTGTTCGACGTTGTTTCACAGCTTGTATTTCACGCGGGCGCGCGAAGTCTTTCGGATCTTCGACCACAGCGGCGTTTATATCCTGATTGCGGGGACCTATACGCCTTATAGCTTGCTGGCAATCAAAGGTTGGCTCGGGTGGACGATTCTAATAACGATTTGGGTGCTCGCCATTGCGGGGATTACCGTCAATGCCATCTGGCCGGGACGGTTGAAAAAAATCGAAACTGTGATTTACGTGTTGATGGGCTGGATGTGCCTCGCTGGTGGTCGCCAGTTGTGGACGCACCTAGGCGTGACTGGCTTCTGGTTGCTCGTTGCCGGGGGCGTTGCGTTTACCTTGGGGGCATTACTGTATAGCTTTCCACACATCAAATACCTTCACGTCATTTGGCACCTATTTGTCATGATTGGCACGACGCTGATGTTTTTCTCGATTTACTTTTATATTTAATCAATCAGATTCGTGGTCGGCCGGCTTGCGGATGAAAAGCCCTAACCGGCATCTTTTGGGGGATGCGGTCAGGGCTTTTTTTAGCTAAGCTAAAATCAGTAATTTCTGCCTAGATTACAGAAAATACGAACCACATTAGACAAGTTCTTTAACAAAAGTCATTCCTAATCGAATGGCTTTTTTGCGTTCACCACCAAATCAGGCGCCCTTTTCGGTCAGTTGGTTTGTTAATAACAAGATGAGATAAGCTAGCGGCAGAGGCGCACATTCAATTTGTCATCAAAATGTAATCAGCCAGGCGTTCCTTTTGATTGCGTTTTGAAATAAATTTCCGTAGAATGGAAGGACAGCGAAATTTTTAGTGAGGTGATAAAGATGGCATACGGGTTATTATTTGGTGGCATTTTAATGGAAGTTTTCGGGAGCTTTTTCTTAAAGCGCGCAAACGGTTTTCGGAACTTGATACCCACGTTAATGGTTTTAGTCGGGTATTTTAGTTCGTTAGTCCTCGTGACGTTTGCAATGCAACGCCTGCCGTTAGGGGTGACGTATGCCATGTGGGCCGGTCTGGGGACGTTTACGACCGTTGTGTTAGCGGTCGTGGTCTACCGGGAACGGTTGAGTTTGTCGCGTTTAAGCGGCTTACTTGCGATCGTGATTGGAGCGATTTTACTGAACATTTAAATACAAGGGGGAATTGATGATGCGTGCATGGATTCAATTAGTTATTGCAATTGGCGTTGAAATTGTGGGGACCAGCTTGTTGAAGTTATCGGCTGGATTTAAGCACCCCTTGGTTGGGATTCTAGGCATGTTGCTGTACGGGTTAGCGATTTTTAGCTTTTCGTTAGCGCTACGCAAGATTCCGCTCAGTATTGGTTATGCCATTTGGGCCGGGGTTGGTACAGCCGTCACGGGTCTCATTGGTATTTGGGCGTTTGGGGAAGTCTTGACCGGCTTGAAGACGCTCGGATTTATGGCAATTATTATGGGGGTCGTTTTGTTGAACAAACCACTCAAGGCCCCTCAAACGGCCCCAACAACATCGCGGACAGCGCGGTGGCGGACTCGTTATAATCGATAAAAATTAAAAAAGACCGAGTATCGGGCTTGCTTTGTGTGTTAAAGCAAGCGACTGATACTCGGTCTTTTAAAATGATTCAGGTTTAGGCACTGCATAAGGCTCCCATCGACTGCATATGACGGAGAACCTTGATTGCTCGGGCTGAACGCAGTACTTAGTCGATTGACCAGACTTCCTTGGCCGTCCCGATGACTAAGGCGAGTTTGGCCCATTGTTGTGCTTCAGTCAGTTGGTTGCCTTCTTCAGTTGAGGCAAAGCCACACTGTGTTGATAACGCCAGGTTACTTAGAGGCACCTTAGTCGTTGCCTCTTGGAGGCGGACTTTAATATCGGCGGTCTTTTCAAGCTCTGGGAATTTGGAAGTGACGAGCCCTAAGACGAGCCGTTTGTGAGCATCGTGATTCCAAATCTGGTCCAGAACTTCGAAGCCCCCGGCCCGTTCATTGTCGTATTCCAAGAATAGGCCGTCGTAATTGAGTTGACCTAAGTAGGGTGCAACGACGTCATAGCTACCTGAGAACAGGTAGGTGGACTTGAAGTTGCCCCGGCAGATGTGCGTCGTGACGGTCAAATCAGCCGGTAAGTCAGCTAGGGCCGCATTGATCACGGTGACCGCGTCGTTTGCCCACTTAGTATAGGTAGCGTGGTCGGCATCTGGGTCGTTGAGCTTGCTAATTAGGAAGGCCCAAGTCGTATCGTCGAGTTGGATGTAGCGACAGCCCAGGTCATAAAAATGCAGAATCGTTTCATGGTAAGCTTGGGCGAGATCCGTTAAGTACGCGTCCCAGCTGTCATAGAATTTGGACCAGTTATCACTGCGGTTGTCACGGAAGAGCATCGTGGGTGACGGAATCGTTTGTTTGGCCAAGACGCCTTCTGGGACGATCGATTGCAAGTATGAAAAGGCATCGAAGAAGGGGTGGTCAGGATTGTAGGCGACTTTGCCGATGAGCTCAGCGTTGTCCGTACGGGTATGGTCGCCCTTGAACTTGTAGCTTTGGTGGTAGTCATATTTGCCGACACCGGTTAGGCCCCAGAGAAAGTCCAAGTGCCACCAGCTACGAGAAAATTCACCGTCAGTGACAGCTTTGAGGCCTAGTTTGACTTGTTCGTCAACAATCCGTTTGATTTCGGCATGTTGAATTTCGAGTTCTTGTTCAGCAGTGATTTCACCAGCGGCTAATTGTTCGTGGGCTTTTTTCAAGCTAGCGGGGCGTAATAAACTGCCGACGACGTCAAAACGGAATGGTGCGGTTAAAGTGGTTGTTGTGGTTGTCATAAATCATCAGACTCCTTAAATTTAGTTGTGGGAACGAAAAAAGCGTCGTCCTGAATAATCAAATTATCCAGGACGACGCTGGGCCGTGGTACCACCTGAGTTCTAGACTAGCGAACCAGTCTACTCGAGACAACTGCCGAATGATAGCGCAATTGCTAACGAAGGTAACGGTTGTTACACCGGCACTGGTTCATGTTCAGACGCTGAGCACTCACCAGAACGAACTAGGGAACCAGACCATCTTCATTGGTTGTGCCGATACCGTTTCACCACCCCGGTACTCTCTTAACAGCGACGCCAACTACTCATCTTTTAATCGTTCTTTAATTATTGTCACCTATCATACTGGTAATTATTTTAAATGTCAAATTTAATTTAAAGCGGGGATGGATGAGTATGGTCCGCTTCGTGCCATGCTATAATGGCAAGTAACATGCGATTGGGGGCAAACTATGGATAGAATCATTCGATTTTTCAAGCGGGACGATGTCGATTTATACTTAACGTTGGCGTTGTTGATCATCATCATTTACTTAATGCGCGGCTTTGCGACGGTCGTGCTCTTAACCACGATTTTTGCGTATTTGGGGGTCAAACTCAGTCGCTGGCTGAATTTGCACACGCATCTGCCGTACTGGATTGCTGTGATCGTCGTCTATGTTGGAGTGATTGCGCTGTTCATTGGGGCACTCTCATACGCCGCTCCGACCTTGGTTGACCAGTTAAAAGTCATTCCTGATATGATTTCGCGGGCAATCACGCACCATCCCGTACTTAATAAGAATATAGATAAGTGGGTCAATCAAGCCATTCATAGTAGTGAGCTCATCCAAAATGGTAAGTCGTTGCTAGTAACTGGTATCAAGGGCTTAAGCGAAGTGGGGACTGGATTTACCCATGTCTTAATGGCCATTTTTTTGAGCTTTATTTTCGCCGTTTCGCGGGGACGGATGATGGTATTCGGCCGCCAATTCTTACAATCCAAGTTCAAAAAGTTCTTCGCTAATGTTTATTATCTGACGCATAAGTTCGTGATGATTTTAGGCCGGATTATTGAAACGCAGTTGGTGATTTGTACGATCAATACGATTCTGATGACGATTGGCTTCATGATTATCGGGATGCCAAGTATCATGGTGTTGTCGATCATCGTCTTTATCCTAGGCTTAGTGCCAGTCGCCGGCGTCCTGATTTCGATGGTGCCGCTCACCTTGCTCGGATTTGCGTCGGGTGGCCTGATTCGGGTCGTTTGGATCATCGTGCTGGTTATCTTGATTCACGCCTTCGAATCGTATTTCTTGCACCCACGGCTAATGGCGGACCGGACCGACTTACCGGTCTTCGTTACGTTTATCACGCTGATTATCATGGAAAGCCTACTGGGTGCTTGGGGCTTGATTATTGGGATTCCAATCGTTTCGTTCTTCTTAGATATTTTGGGCGTGCAGAATTCTGAACCGCGGCGGGTGACGTCGAGTAACAAGTCAGCATCATGATGGGTTTAAATCAATCTGAAGAATCAATTGGATGTTAGTCGTAGTCCAATATTAACTTTCTGATAGACAGAGGCTGCTAAAACACTTTAATATGATGTCTTTTTACTTTGGCAAATCAGTCATTATTCGACCTCATTCCAGTCAACATCAGGCCACGCTTCAGTCATTGGCTGTTTTGTGGGACCAGTATAAGGATTTTCAATACGTGGTACGAGTGTATATGATTCCCCATCTTTGGCTGGGATGAGTAACCAGCGTTGACCTTCTTTAAAACGTCCGTCTTTAGGTAGACTTAATGCCAATGAATTGCCGAGGCTAACTGTTTTTATCTCAACCATGTCAGTACCTCCTGTTAGTAAATATCTTCTTGGTATCACAAATATAACACGTGAATACCGGACAGCGTAGTTAAAACGATTGTGATAACTAGATGATGAGCATATGATTTATGAATACCTTTGAAATCGTACATCCGCGAAGTTGACCATTCATCGATTTGTGCAAGCTTACGAAATGTAATAATTTTAGTAAAGGAGCTGTTTTCATGAATGAAACAGTCAAGAAACAAAAACGATTGCAAGTTAATGTTTCACCCGAATTAGCAGAACAGTCGCAAAATATCTTTCAGAAACTAGGCTTAATAACACAGGATGCCTTAACGATCTTTTTTAAAGCAGGTCGTTGCGACAAAGGAAATTCCATTTGATATCCAAATGACAGCCGAACAAAAAAGTACAATGAATTTACGGGATGCTGTTAGCAAATTGCCAGTTCAGAAATTGCGGACTAAGCAAGACGTTGCAGATTGGCTCAATGAAGAAGACGCTGACTATGAATAATGGAGAAGTTGTGGGCGTATAGAATTCCGACCGCTGCGGGTGACGTCAAAAGTTAAATAATTATAGGTTACTACCTGCTGGGCGTTAATTGAAAAGGCGCTATGGAGAAGGTTCTGGGCGGCTTTTTGTATTGGCATCAGCTCATCTGAAGAGCGATTGAACAAGTCGTAATTGGATAATAAAAACGGCGTATCTGTTATTCGATGCTGAGCTGGGTGATTCTGCTATAATGAGTAAAAAGTAAATGGAGCGGCGTAATGAAGCAAAATGATGAACGGTCTAAGCTCGAAACAATGCATGAACTCGACTTTAGCAGATATGTGAGTCGTCACGATGTTGGACAAAAAGCGTTGAATAAAACATTGCGTAGAGCCTTTTTGCAACAGGGACAACAAGTGTTGGTGATTGGTTCAGCTAGTGTCGAAAAGGCCAGGGTTGTTTTGTGTAATCTGCACCAACTGGAACGAACCTACGCAACACACTTTGTCCGAATTGAGATAACTAAATCCACAACCGTTGAACGCTTTATTGCGGCTGTTTCGATTCAGTTGGGCTTCGCGCGTTCAACGCGAACAATGACGACACTGGTGGCAGAGCAGAAACTGATCGCTAATGTTCAGCAATGGTCGTCATCAGCTGGTACTGAGTCAAAAGTGGTGACGGAACCAGTTACGGAACGGTATGTTGGCACGGATGATTTCAAAATTTTAGAAGAGATTTTATTTAATCGCAATACAATTCTAGTAATTGATGATATTGAAAATTTATCAGCTGACGCTCAGGGGCTGCAAGCTAAGTTAGCAGAACTTGCTAAGAGCATGTCCAATAATGCTGTTGATTATGAAGATCCATATGCAAAACTCGTCTTTATCGGTACTGTAACGACTGCTGCAGAACTTCGGCAAGTAGTTCAATCCCTGCAGGCAGCTCTGATTCCGATAACGACTTTGTGCATTAGCGGAAGTAACCAGCTTAATCAGCAATCATAAGCATTCTCGGTCGTGTTAAAAAACACTAGATTAATCCATGGCGACACACTGCCGTGAAACTTTGATGCGCCTATCCGAGCAAGCGGCCGTTTCAACTCATCGGAAGTTCGTACTCAACGACCTGTGGAGGAAAGTGAATTGAACATAGCTAAAAATATCGTTATTCGTCAGGAACAACCGAAAGATTATCAGCAAGTCGAACTACTGACACGTCAGGCTTTTTGGAATTTATATGAGCCGGGCTGTAGTGAGCACTACTTAGTGCATGTGATGCGGTCGCATCCAGATTTTATTGCCGCACTAGACTTAGTGATGACGATTGACGACCAAATCATGGGTAATATCATGTATACGAAGGCGCGGTTAGTAGCGGCCTCTGGCGATATTAAGCCTATTTTGACGTTTGGCCCTGTAAGCATTGCGCCGGAATATCAGCGGCAAGGGTTCGGCAAGCAGTTACTGAACCAGTCGTTCAAGATTGCCAAACAGCTCGGCTACGATACAATCGTTATCTTCGGTATGCCCAGTAATTATGTTGCTCGCGGATTTGTGAGTGCTAAGCGTCACCAGATTGCAACGGCGGATGGCCGTTTTCCGGCCGCAATGCTGGTAAAAGAGCTAGTGCCAGGTTGCTTGAAAGGCCAGTCATGGACCTATCATGACAGTCCGGTCATGGCAATCGATGCCGCTGAAGTTGAAGTGTACGATCAACAATTTGAACCGTGGGCAAAACGCTGGCAGCCTAGTCAAGAAACCTTCAACATTATCAGCCATGCAACGCTATAACTTGATCATGATTCACAAAAGCTAGCAATCAAGCGCATTAATTGCCTTTGATTGCTAGCCTTTTTCATCAGGATTTAGTTGAATGTTTCTGCGGCGTCCGGGCGTGTCGAACCGTCAAGTTAAGCAGGGTGGCGTCCGTCGCTGGCTTGGTGAACAGCGGAATCGTTTCTTCCAGCACATCACTAAAGGCGAGGCCGTACCAGATGGCCGGTGACGGGGTGATGTTTTGCAATAAGACGCGTCCGCCAATCATTAGTCGGTCAAATTGACTCATGGTCGGGTTGCTGGCGAGGTCCATGATTTGTTGATTTTGGACGACAAACTTGAAATCCCCGACTTGCCGCGGTTGTGTAATGCCGTAGCGTGAATATTGGGGGTCGATACTGTGGTCCGCAATCAAGTTAGTGACGATTTGTCGTAAATAAAGGTTGATATGCTGGGATTTACGGAACCCTAAATTGAGCTGTACTTCCACAATGTTGCGTGTTCCAAGCATATCGACGCTGTAGCTACAGTCATAGGGCCGGTTCGTTTCGTTGATGGTGATAAACCAGTAGACTTTGGCGCGTTTGGGCCGCTTGTCTAAAATGGAGTACAGAATCGAACGCTTGACCCGGTGCTGGTGGTCGACCTTTGCCAAGTAGACTAGGTTAGTGGCGAATAGCGGCAGATGGTCATCGTGACTTAGTGCGATGAGCTGATTGCGATAATCCAGCAGACTGATTTGCTCGTTGGCTTGGTTGTAACGCAACCGCCGGCGATTACCGAAGAACCAGACGACCATGATTAGAAAAATCACGAGCGTTAATCCCAGTGTCAGATAACCACCATGTACAAACTTACGCAAACTGGCAGCTAAAAAGACCGTTTCCAGGGCTCCAAAGCCGCACAAGAGGGTGAGCGATAACGCGCGGTGGCCCTTCATATGAATCCATTGACTGAGCAAAATGGTCGTCATCAACATCGTTAACGTGATGGCCAGGCCGTATGCCGCTTCCATGTGGGCCGAGGTCTGAAATAGCCAGACGATGCCCAGGGTGACAAGACATAGTAGCCAATTGATTGCGCCGATGTAAATCTGGCTGCGCACATTGCTCGGATGTTTGATAATCATGCGTGGTAGGAATTTTAAACCAACCGCTTCGTCGACTAGTGTGTAAGAGCCTGTGATCAGCGCTTGTGAGGCAATAATGGCCGCAATGGTCGCGAGGACGATCATCGCGATTTGCCCCCCAGCAGGTACCATTGCGTAAAATGGATTGACGTCGGTGGCGTTACGCCAAGCAGCGGCCTGATAGTGGTTGAGCATCCACGCGCCTTGACCGAGATAGTTCAGAATCAGCGTCGTGTAGACGAAGGGCCAGGTGGCGTCAATGTTGGCCTTACCCACGTGCCCCATGTCAGAGTAGAGTGCTTCCGCCCCAGTCGTGGCCAGAAAGACGCTACCGAGAATAAAGAGCCCCATTTTATTGGCTGGGCTAAAGAGGACCTCGATCGCGTACAGTGGTGAAAAGGCCTTGAGAATCATTGGCGCCTGACTAATGTTGATGAGGCCAAAGAAGCCGATGACCGTAAACCAAATTAACATCATTGGACCGAACGAGCGACCGACCACGGCGGTACCGAAACCTTGAATCATGAAGAGCACGAGCAAAATACCGGTGACGGTCAATGGCACGAGCCACGGATGCAGCGAAAAGGCGCTGAGATTAGGGAGCCCTTTCAGTCCTTCAACGGCTGAAGTCACTGTCACAGCTGGCGTTAAGGTGCCATCAGCGAGTAACGCCGCTCCACCAATCAAAGCGACAAAAATCAACCATTTGGCCCGATGCCGAACCAGCGCGTAGAGAGCAAAGATGCCGCCTTCGTGGTGGTTATCGGCCCGCAATGCAATTAAGACGTATTTGACTGTAGTAATCAGCATCAGGGTCCAAAAAATCAGTGAAACACTCCCGATGACATAATCAGGCGTTGCGTTTTTCAACTGGCCCGCATCGTTAATCAGGGCGTTCATGACATAGAGCGGCGAGGTCCCAATATCGCCATAGACGACCCCGAGGGTGATTAACATCCCAATTAATGAACGCTCTTGAATCCGTTGCTTGCGCATGAGTGATTGACCCCACTTCCATCTAGAATGTGACTCATACTATACTAGCTTTTGACCAAAGTGGGTAACAAGACAGACTAAAACTTGCTTAGGTTAACCAATTTTAGTGCACGTTTCGTTAGGTGAACTTTGATTCGGGGGATGGCGCCGAAAATATAACGGACAGCGGACGCCGCTAATAGGCTACTGTTATTGGAATTCTGAGTCGCGACACTTGGAATTTGGACAATACTGAAAATGCGGTGTTGTATAAAATGTTTTTATTGATTGACATTTAATGTATTAATAATATGTGGCATGAATCAGTCAAAAAGCATATAATCGATTTTGATGTGATTAACGGCTCTAGCATGACATTCTGTCTGAATTGGTGTCTTGAGTACGGTTAGGAGCAGCCTTTAATATGATTAATTTCATATTTATTGGAGGCCGGGATAGTTGATGGTGCGGATAAGCCCCCCTTCAGAACATCGTGACTTCGAACTATTATTAGGTTGTGGGGAGAGAAAGAAAATGTCTAAGAATCGAACGGCTGTCACAATACTGACGCTAGCAACGCTAGTTTTGCTCAGTCCGTTATTACTTAATCAGCACGCCATCTTAGGTGTTGATGGGTATTTTCAATATAATCGAATTTATGAAGCAGCAATGCAAATAAGGCACGGTAATTTTAGTTTTATCAACCTTTATTCATTCCAGCAAGCTGGCCGGGTCGTGAATAGTTTGTATAGTCCGCTGATTACATACTTGGCAGGTGCGTTACTGCTATTACTTGGAACGTGGTTTAAATTTCAGCTGGTTAGTAATTTTCTACTGTACTTTACCAGCGGTTATCTCATGTATCGGGCGGCACAAAAGTTGCACCTACCGAAGAAGTTGTCGATTTCGTTGGGCGTTGTCTTTTTATCGTCAAATGCGGTCTATGGGTTTATTCTAGGAACCACGTGGCGGACGGTCGCACTGGGCTTGTTACCGATGTTCGTGGGCCCCATCATTGACTTATACAAAGGCGAATGGACGCTGACTAAAATGTTGAAACTCGGCGTGATGGTCGGTTTTTTCGCGCAATTTCAAGTATTGACGATCGTCCTCTTTTTACCATTTCTAGTGCCATTTGCGGTCCATGGATTGTTGTGCACTAAATATCGTATCGATTCACTGCTAAACCTAATGGCAGGGGCGCTGTTTGCGGTTATTCTCAGCCTGAATGCGTTATTGCCGATACTGGAAGTATATCGGGGTAACACGCTGATTTCGCCGGTTGCGATGGATTTGGTTGATAATGCTAGCAAGATTCTCCAGCCGCTTTATACCGGCGTAGAATCTAGCAGTGATATTGTCTTAACCGTGATTGTGTACACGATGATTGTTGGGCTGATTTTGTTTTGGTCGCAATTAAAACCCTTTACCAAGCTGTTCTCAATTACGGCGCTGGTCTATGTCATTATAGGGACGGCGTTGTTTCCTTGGGATTTGGTTCAAAAGGGCCATGCCGGTATTGCAGTCCTACTTACAGATGCCTCGTCGAATCTCGTTAGCAGGAACGCCATTTTTAATTGTCGCCACTGTACTGGTCTACTACGAAGCAGCACGGGACACGGAAAGTCAATCACTGAAAAAAGGCGTGATGGTTACCGGGCTGGTCTTGGGTGTGCTTTCGTTAAGCTTATGCACGCAAAAAGTGGCACATAATGTTCACTTTACAACGCAGGAGACCACGTCACTGGCGGATGGACTGCATACGCCAAAAGTTAACGTCCATTCCAAATTAACACGAATTAGTCAGTTACAGCCGGCCTTTCATACGCGGGATTTGAGTGTATTGATTGCCCAAGTTGATCGGACAACACCTGACTATGTGCCCGTCACGCATAAAATTGCTAATCTACCGGCAGTTTACTCGCAGGTTTATCGCCAGTACACGCAAAAATTCTCAGCGCAACGCCAGCATTTCAAATACAAAGTCATTCATAAAGGCATCCAAGTGAGCTGGAACGCCAAGCATGCTAAAATGCGTGAATTACCGGTGACGGCGTATAAACGGACCGTTTTGACCCTAAACGGCCGTCGAATCAATGCGGCGCAAATCAAGCATCACTGGGTGGGCAACATTTCGATTCAACAGAAGGTCGGTCGCAATGTCCTGACGATTAGCTATGCGGATAGCTTCATCACGAAGCTGGGCGACTTTATGGCTGAGATACTCTGGCTAGCGATCGCCGTTTTACTGATTTTAGCGAAGCTTCCAGACTGGCAGCGCATACGAGTTAAAGCGACTCAAGTTTAATCACTGAATCGCTTCGGCGGATGTCCGTTTTAAAGCGGTGAACCGAACTACTGTCATCGAACTAATACAACAAACTAGCGGTCACATTCCATGCATACGTGCATTGAACGTGACCGCTAGTTTTAGTAAATCATTAGTTATCGTCAGTTGCCGTGGCTTTCAATTGTGAATGCTTGACCGAGTAACTGAAGTAGACGACCATCCCGATGGCTAACCAAACCACGAAACGAATCCAAGTGACGGGTTTCAAGTTGATGAGTAGGAAGACACAGCAGATGATTGACATGATTGGAACGAACGGAACCCAGGGTGTCTTGAATGGGCGCCGCAAATCTGGTTGCGTTTTACGTAGCCGCAAGATGGAGAACGAAACTAGGGTAAAGGCCGTTAAAGTCCCGATGTTGACCAATTCTGCTAGGTCAGCTAACGGGATGAAGCCACCCATGATTGCGGCAATCGTTCCAAATAAGACGGTTGATTTGAGTGGGGCCCCGGTCTTCGCGCTGATGTCGCTGAAGACGTGTGGTAATAGGCCGTCGCGCGACATTGAGAACGAGATACGAGTTTGACCATACAGGCAGACCAACATGACGGTGGTCATCCCAAGAATGGCGCCCAAGTCGATGATGCCCGCCATCCAATTTTGACCAGAGTAGATCAAGACGGCTGAGATTGGATGGTCGATGTATTTCGCGAAAGTTTCAAAAGGCACCACGCCGGTCATAATCGCAGAAACGGCGACGTAGAGCACGGTACAGATCCCGAGTGAGAGCAACATCGAACGCGGCAAAGTCTTAGACGGTTCCAAGGTTTCTTCCACACTGGATGAAATCGCGTCGAAGCCGATAAAGGCGAAGAAGACACTGGAAGCCGCGCCAAAGACGCCTTTGAAGCCGAATGGCAGTAGTGGGTGCCAGTTGGCTGGTTTGACGAACCGCACCGCCGTGAAAATGAATAACAAGACCACCGCCAATTTGATAACGACCATGATGTTGTTGACGCGTTTAGTTTCCTTGACCCCCAGCGAAAGTAAGATGGTGATTAAAATAATAATCGTAAACGCTGGTAAGTTAAAATAGCTGGTCACGCCCGGAACAGAACCGGCCGCGGCAGATAATGCGGTTGGTAGCTTCAGTCCAAAGCCGGCTAAAAATGATTGAAAATAACCTGACCACCCAGCGGAGACGGTCGAAACAGCGAAGAGGTATTCTAGCATCAAGTCCCAGCCAATTACGAAGGCCACGATTTCACCTAAAGTCGTGTAGGCGTAAGTGTAAGCTGAGCCACTTTCGGGAACCATGGCCGCAAATTCAGCGTAGCAGAGTGATGCAAACAAGCAGGCAATCGCCGCTAAGACGAAGGAAATCATGAGTCCTGGACCGGCCGTCAAAGCGCCAGTTCCAGTTAAAACGAAAATCCCAGTCCCAATGATGGCACCAATCCCCAACATGGTTAGATCAAAGGTTTTGAGCTCTTTTTTGAGCGGACTGTGATAAGTGGCTAACATGGCATTAATATCTTTTTTGCGGAGTAGCCGCGTGTGTGATAAATCCATAATCATCGCCCCATTTCGATGTGATGGCTTAAGTTTAATTGGTTTTGATAAAGTTGCGATGGTTAATCTGACTAAAATAAATTTTGTGGTAGGTGATAGTAGCTAAAAATCAGATAATTGGACCTAATGACGCAAGCTATGGCAGCTGAACGTGGATTGTCTGACTAATCGTGATTAATTAGCCGTAACCTGTAACACTGATTAAACCGGTGTTATTGCGCATACGTTAGGGGTGGTATTTCTGACGGTTAACTTACCTTTGGTTGGGACTGTTAGTGGTCATTGGTTGAAATAAGGACATTTTTGACGAGGATGATTATCGGTAGTTGGGTATAGTTGCGAAAAATGGACTTCAAGGGAGTACATTGTGCTTTTAAAGCATGCTATGACGATTGTTTCCATGAATAAACTGGGATTATGATTATTCTGGCACTATTTCGATTAATTAAATTCGAAAATTAATTTTTTCTATATAGGAAACAGGTTGTGATAGATAGCTGTCACTCATATGGGATCGCAGGTTCACTACTCTGCACGCCTATCGACATAAATTCACTTATTTCGAGTATCGAATTGATTGCAACTTTACCATCAATGAATGCGACTGATCGCCATTATTTAGTGACAATGGATTGGGGGTTTGCTATGTTTGTTGTATTTAAGGGGGGGACACGATGAATTTTAGTCAATCTTCAAAGCTGCTTACAACCGTCGAATTACTGGGGAGCCCCGTGGATGGGATTTGTTCATTCATCGCACCGACAACATTGTCGAACTTATTTTACGAAATTGGTAGGTCATGACCATGTTTTCAGCGCATAAAGTGAAAATCATCGCGGGCATTCTTATTTTAATTTGCTTGATTGTCGGTTTTCGCGTATATCAGTATGTTCATGGTCTCAATCAGGCAAGGACTGCAGTAACCACGATGTTGAAAAGCAGTCCATATCGCGCACGGGTACCGAGAAACGCCATGTACAAAGTCAGCTCGGGTTCTTTTAGTGTCAGCGATTGGTATGAATGTACCTTTGCAACCAACAAAACGTTAACGGAAAGCAAGAAGTATCTGCAGTTTTTTTCGCTACCGCAAAAGAAGCTAACACTCAAAAACTGCCCAATCGTCTACCGTGTCATCGTTAGACCGCCAACTAAGAAAATCAAGCATTGGACGGGCAAAGTTTATCTCGATACCAATCAAGTATCCAGCACTTCTGCCCGCTCGCTTTATGTTCACAATCTAAATGGGCTGTCTGTACATAAATTATCGGCTCCGTAGCTAATGGGGGCACATAGCATCGACTGAAAAGGGCCTCAAGCTAAGCGCTGACTACCTCAAATGTATTCGTGAGAATCGTTCACAAATAGTCAGCGATTCAACCAAATTAAAGCGAGTCGTCAATTTATGATTTTGTAAAGTTGTACTGGCCAATATCGGCGGGCACAACTTTTTTATACATAGCGGGAGATCGTCAAAAAAGCGACCAGTCACACGACTAGCCGCTCCACAAGTTCAGTTTATTAGCGATGCCGGCGATAGTAGCGGTAAACGACGGCTAATAAAATAATAATTAGTAAAATACCAACGGCTGCGCGGGGACCCGCAATGTGTTCGGTCAAATGAAACATGCGAATCGGGCCGAGACCGTGGATTCCAAGCATTCCAAGCATTGAACAGCCCTCCTTAATCGTAATTATTAGCTTTTTGATAGGTAATTGCAAAAATAACATTCGCAAAAGATTATTATCTTACTACCAACTGCGGTAAAATAAAACCATCATAAAAAATTTAGGTGGGTGCCTCCATTGCAATATATTCAGCCAATCTTATATACGATTATTATTATAAACGCGGCCGCGGCTTTTATCACCGTTTTTCGGGATGGGGATCGCGATATTGCCGCGACTTGGGCTTGGCTTTTAGTGTTGATTCTATTGCCAGTTGTCGGGTTCATTGCGTACGCCTTCGTTGGCCGGAAGTTGCCGAAGAATCGACTGTTCCGGTTACGGAAGGAGACGCAGATTCGACTGGAGCAAATGATCCAGCGGCAACGAGAAGCGCTGGGGACCGAGTTGATGCCGGCGGATGCCGTGACGAGTTCCGTACGGGGAATGGTCAGTTTGTTTTTGAACTCTGATGGCGCGTTACTGAGTCGGAAGAATCGGGTCAAAATTTATACGGACGGTCACGAAAAGTTTCACGCGATGTTTCAAGACATTGAGGCGGCTAAGAACCACATTCATATTGAGTATTATACTTTTTATAACGACCAAATCGGGAATGAACTGTTGCACTTGCTGGAACGCAAAGCTGCCCAAGGCGTCGATGTCCGGGTACTCTATGATCCGTGGGGGTCAATGGGGACATTCCGTAGCTTCTTTAAACATTTAGAAGAACTTGGCGGCCACGCGCGGCCGTTCCTGGGTGCGCATTCCGCCGTCTTAGACTTCCGACTGAACTTCCGGGATCACCGTAAAATCGTGGTGACGGATGGCCGGGTCGGCTACGTCGGCGGGTTTAACGTTGGTGATCAGTATCTGGGACGTAATAAGAAATTTGGCTATTGGCGAGATACTCATCTACGTATCGTGGGCTCTGGCGTCTTCGAGCTACAAGAACGGTTCATCCGCGATTGGAACGCGACTGACCCTGATCACCGTATCGTGCCCGACGTGAATATGTTCCCAGTTATTCGGGTAAAAGGGAACACGTCATTACAAATCGTTTCAAGTGGTCCGGATAGCGATGGCCAACAAATCAAGCTGGGCTATATCAAAATGATTATGACGGCGCAGCACCGCTTATGGATTCAGTCGCCGTATTTGATTCCAGATGATTCGGTACTCGATGCGATTAAAATCGCCGCAATGTCGGGTGTCGATGTTCGAATCATGGTCCCAGATAAGCCTGATCATGCATTTGTCTATCGTGCGACGCAGTACTATGCGCGTGAACTCGCGGATGCCGGTGTGAAAATCTATTATTATAATAATGGGTTTATCCATGCCAAGACCATCGTCATTGATGGGCAAGTCGCCTCGGTCGGGTCCGCCAATCTGGACTTCCGGAGCTTTAAGTTGAATTTTGAGGTCAATGCCTTCTTGTACGACGCTGACCTTGCTCAAGAGTTGGAACGCATCTTCTTGGATGATCAAAAACTCAGTAGCCTAATCACCGTTCAGGACTTTAAGAATCAGTCCTGGTGGTTGAAGTTCAAGCAGACGTTCTCACGGCTCCTGTCTCCAATCTTATAATTTTAAAAAGCTGATTTCGAAATGAAAAACTTCGAAATCAGCTTTTTAGTGGACATTCAATCTAAATATAGTCGCCGTAAATCGTTAATATCGGCGACGGAGAGACCTAACACTTGTCGCAAGTAGCCGAGGCCGTCTCCGTACAAATCATCAAAGACTCGAAAGACCATCTTCATATTGTCGGCTTCAACGGCCATGGCGACGTTAAATTGGCTCGCCAGATCGCCCTTGTTGGCCTTGGTAATAATCGTCGCGGTATCCATACTGTCCGCGGCCATAAAGACGGCGTTCGTCAGGAGATAGTCTTGCATGATCGTCTCGCGGGGGACGTCTAAAGCCGTCATGATAAGGGCGCCGGCCACTCCAGTCCGGTCTTTGCCCGCAGCACAGTGAAAGAGTACGGATTGGTCCGGCTGGTCATTAGCGAGTAGCGTGGCGAACAAGTTTTGCCAGACTTTCACCGCGTGTGAATCTGTGACCATCTGCGCATAAGTTTGCGCATTAAATGAGTCATCGATGACCATCCGCTTGATCAGGCGTTTCAGTCGGCGGTCAAAACGGCGATTGTCTGTAAACGGGTAGACGGAAGTATTGATGTATTTCGTCTTACGAGGATACCGGTCTGGCGACATTTCGGCCTCGTTAGCTTGCCGCAGATCGATATCGTAACGCAGCCCGTAGTCGTCCAAATAAGCCAGATCATGGTCAGTCAGCAACGACATCCCCCCACAGCGGAGGAGCTTCTGCCACTTGATCATTTGGCCAGCGGTCGTCTCATACCCGCCTAGTTCGCGAAAATTGATGCCGTGTTCTAATCGCAAGACCCGATTGTGTTCCATATTGATTACCTCGATTAGTATTTTAACGTATTGCGCTTGTTATTATCCTACGTTAATGATGATTGAAACGTACCAGAGTCTTAAGCTGAAAAGTGGCCAGCTTAGAACCGCTGGAAACGGTGCGAGTTACTGGAAACTTGCAGTGGTAGTTGCGTCCCACACCGGCTTCCAGGCAGCCCCGGAGGTCGGACTAGGACGCGTGTCGGCTGACGAACAGGACGCCAACTTGGCACGTATTAATCACGATGCATGCCAAATTAACGAGCGCAATACACATGATTTAGCTTTATTATAACCGCTTTCATCTGCGGTGTCAGTTAGCAACTGATCAGGTGGTGGGGCAATCGATCGTGCTGCAATGAAAAGACTAGGGTTAGTTTGGAAAATTCACAACTAAATGATGGTTAGAATAAATTATTTTAGCAGTTATATCTTGATTTAGCGGGATTATTCCAGTTTGTTAATGAAAGGACACTATGAAAATAATGAGAAAATAGCTTGAAATCACTTGCTTGACCGCCTATGATTGCGACACGTATTTTATTTAGCACCAACTGGTTTTGCACTAACGAAGGATTATCGGACAAAAGGGATGGGGACTTTTATGAAAGCAAAAAAGGGTTGGTTAGCAGCGACCTTCTTTGCTGGGACGCTATTGCTAGCAGGGTGTGGTAGCTCTAAGGCGAGTGACCAGAAGCAGGATGCAACTAACCATTATAATTATGTGTATGTGTTAGACCCGGATAATTTTGATTATACCGCTTCATCTAAGCAGAACAACTCGGATGTGGTCTCGAACTTCGAGGATGGGCTGCTAGAACGAGATCCATACGGAAAGTTAACGGGGGACTTAGCGAAATCGTGGTCGGTCAGCAAAGACGGTAAGACCTACACGTATCACTTACGTAAGGGCGTCAAATGGGTCGACAGTGAAGGCAATCAACACGGGACCGTCAAAGCACAGGATTTTGTGACGGGACTTAAACACGCGGTCGCGGCCAAATCCGAACAGTTATACGTGGTTCAGAATAGTATCAAGGGATTGAACGCGTATGTGACGGGTAAGAGTAAGGACTTTTCGACGGTCGGTGTCAAGGCGTTGAACGATGATACGGTGCAATACAAGCTGAACAAGCCTGAAACGTACTGGAATTCCAAGTTGACGTACGGCGTGATGTACCCAGTCAACGCACAATTCTTGAAGCAAAAGGGATCCGATTTTGGCAAAGTGTCTGCAGACAGCATTTTGTATAACGGGCCATACGTTTTGGCTAACTTCACTTCGAAATCAGTCTTGAAGTACAAGGCCAATCCTAATTACTGGGATAAATCACATGTCTACTTGAAGACCATCACGCTGACCTATGACGATGGGAGTAATCCAGATGGACTCTATAAGTCGTTTGAAAAGGGCAATTACAGCTTTGCACGGGTCTATCCAGGTTCCGCCGGCTACAAGACGGTCTTGAAGCAGAATAAGAAAAATATTATCTGGACGAGTCAAGATTCAAGCATCTTTAATTTCACCTTTAACCTGAATCGGCAGTCTTATAACTACACCTCCAAGAAGACGGAACAGCAAAAGCTGGATACCCGGAAGGCGATTTTGAATCAGAATTTCCGGTTAGCCATTCAATTTGCCTTTAATAAAGCCGACTATAACGCTCAGGTTAACGGGAAAGTCGGCGCGGATAAAGGGCTACGTAACGAAATCACGCCACCATCCTTTGTTTCGATCAATGGCAAGGATTACGGTACGCAACTGCAAGCAGACGTTGCGAATACGGACTTTAGTGATATTAAGTTGGCAGATGGTCAGGACGGCACGTACCAACCAGCTAAAGCGAAGAAGTATCTGGCAAAAGCGCTGGCTGAATTGAAGTCGCAAGGAGTCAGTGGCCCAATTCATCTCGACTTACCGGTGGACGAAAAGGCGTCCTTGAATTTGAATCAAGCTAAATCGTTCAAGAAGTCCGTCGAGACCACGTTAGGTAAACAAAATGTGGTCATTGATCTACAACTCCTGAGTGACGATAAGTTCAATGCTGCGACCTTTAACGCGACAACGGGTAAGACGGATGACTTTGACCTCAGCAATGCGTCTGGTTGGACACCAGATTACGATGATCCATCAACATATTTGGAAATCTACAATCCAACTTCCGGGGCAGAATTGTTCACCTTGGGCTTGGATCCAACGGCGAAAGCAGATTCTTCAGCTTCCAATGCCGCCGCAATCAAGGCAGTTGGGCTTGACGAATACGGTAAGTTATTAGACAAAGCTGAAGCCATTAATACTGATCCGGCCGCGCGCTATAAGGCGTTTGCAAAAGCCGAAGCTTGGTTACTAAACAGCGGGATCACGATTCCAGTCAATTCTGGTGGTGCCGGTGCCATCGTCAGTCGCGTTGCACCGCTCAGTGGACCATACGCACCATCCGGGATTGGTGATGGTCGTTACAAGTTCTTAAAGGTTCAAAAGAAGCCAGTCACCACAGCTGAAGCCAAAAAAGCGAAGGCTGAATGGCTTGCAAAGCGTAAACAAATTGCGCAGGAGGCCGCGACGAATTAAGTCGGCACTTGCACGGCGGGAAGAGGGCTAGCGATGGACTAGCCTTTTTTCTGTATCTAATAGTTACGAGCTGTTTCGACGATTCACAAGGAAGTGATAATAGTGAAGAAATACTTGTTTTTTCGCGTGCTACGGTCGCTGCTGAGTATCTTCTTGGTGACGACGCTGACCTATATCATGATTTATTCACTCGTCCCGCGCCGTGATATTTTTAAAGCCGACCCGATGATCAGCAAGCTGAGCACTAGCCCTGACCAGCTCGTCGATTATAAGAATACGGCCTACGACAAGATGAATTATATCGATTATCTGGATACTAAGTCACTGCTCAATCAAGCCAGTCGTCCGGGGCAAACGGTGACCGCCGCCCATACAGCCATCAATACTGAGCGGCTGCGTCAGTGGGCCAGCCAGCATCGCTATACGCTCCATCGGTATCCGCAGAGTGGCAGCTATTATGCCACCCGCGAGTTACCGCTGTGGCAACGGGTGACCAAGTTCTATTCGGGCTTGATTCAGATCGATACCCCCTGGGCGGTGCATGATCCAGCTAATCCGAAGCTGCCCCGTTATCTAAAAGTCAGTCATGATCCGATTGTCGGCTGGGCCTTGATTGGGTCTGGAACGCGGTATAAGTATCAATTGTATGCCAATTCAACGTTTCCATTCTTGCATGAAAACTTCATCCATCTGAATTTGGGAATTTCGTACCCGACCTATGCGGGAACGCGGGTTACAGAGGTCATTGGCAGTCATCAGGGTGAAGCGGTGACCCATCAGTATAAGTTTGCGAATGGGCAGAAGTTATTCAGCACGGATGACGTGTATACGCGTCAGTATCAGCCGGTCAAACGCCAGGATCCGGCGCTCAAAGCGCAATATGGCGACAATTATACGGCCGTCTCACAACAACACCAAGACCCGTCGATGATTGGAACTTCCTTCAAAGCTGGGTTGGGTGCATTACTAATTGCTTACTTAGTTGCGATTCCTATGGCGATTTTGATGGCGCGCTACAAAGGTCAGTGGTTTGACAAACTGGGGACGGGTATCGTGACCGCCCTAATTGCAGTACCTAGTCTGGCGTTCATCTATGCCTTCCGCTACCTCGGCAGTGCGGTCTTCAACTTGCCGGATAGCTTTCCAACGAGTGGTGCGGGAGCCCTCGTATCCTGGATCTCGCCAACCTTGATTTTAGGCCTACTATCAGTTTCCGGCCTAGTCATCTGGTTTCGGCGTTACATGATTGACCAACAGTCTGCAGATTACGTTAAGTTCGCTAAGGTCAAAGGGCTGACGGATAACGAAATTTATCGCAAGCATATTTTTAAGAACGCCTCGTTACCAATCGTACAAGGGTTGCCCGGTTCGATTATTGGGCTGATTGGTGGCGCAACGATGACTGAAACGATTTTCGCGATGCCCGGGATGGGGAAGATGCTACCGGATGCGATTTTAGCACACAATAATCCGATCGTGATTGGCTTAGTCTTTATTTTTACGACGATTGCGGTCTTTTCAATTCTGTTAGGGGATATTTTGATGACGATTGTGGATCCACGAATCAAATTAACAGCGACGGGAGATGATTGAAATGGTAACCAGTCCAGATAAACAGCATGCACTAACTAGTCAGGAGCAACTCACGGCGGCGGATTTTAAGTTCGTTGCGTTGGATGATCAGGCGACGGAGAAAATCGATACGCCGACGTATTCCTACTGGCGGTCCGTGGCGCGGGTGTTTTTCGCGAATAAACTGACGATTGCGATGTTTATTCTGATGCTCGTCATCTTGTTGCTAGCGTTCATTCAGCCGCTGTTCAGTGGCTATAGCCTGATGAATGTCAGTAACATCAATGATTTTAGCGCCCGATATAATTGGCCTAGCTGGCACTATTGGTTTGGCACGGATGCTGATGGTAAGTCCCTCTTTGATGCCATCTGGGCGGGGGCCCGCACCTCGATTTCGATTGGGGTGATCGCCTCGCTCATTACAACGGTGATTGGCGTGGCGGTTGGCGCCTATTGGGGGAATTCTAAAAAAATCGATCGGCTCATGTTGGAGATTTATAACGTCTTGTCCAACGTGCCCAATCTGCTGATTATCATCGTTTTATCGTATACCTTTGGCAATGGCTTTTGGAATCTGATTTTTGCGATGACGGTCACGACTTGGTTGGATACGGCGTATTTTATTCGCGTGCAAGTCATTTTACGTCGTGATCGTGAATATAACATTGCTTCCAAGACGCTCGGGACCCCAACGATACGGTTGATTGGCCGCAATATTCTACCGTACCTGACATCGGTGATCGTGACCCAATTATCCCAGTTATTACCGGCCTTCATTTCGTTTGAAGTCTTCCTCTCGTTTCTGGGCGTTGGGTTGAGTGCCAACGTGCCGTCACTGGGACGGCTGATTTCACAATATTCGCCAGATATCACGAGCTATCCATATTTGTTCTGGCTACCCGTGCTCGTGCTCGCCTTGATCACGGTGTCGCTGTATATTGTTGGGCAAAATCTGGCGGATGCGTCGGATCCACGGACTCATCGTTAGGGGGATGGTGTGATGAAACAGCAAGTTGTGTTAGCGGTTGATGATCTGTCAGTTAGTTTTCGCGTGCGCGGCCAGGATTTACAGGCGATTCGGCACGTTTCCTTAGCCTTATATGATCAGGAAATCTTGGCATTAGTCGGCGAATCTGGCTCTGGCAAGTCGGTGCTGACCAAAACGTTTACCGGCATGTTAGAAGATAACGGCCGCATCACCAGTGGCCGCATCATGTATGGCGACACCTGTTTGAGCGATTTAAAACGGGATCGGGAGTGGGATCAGATTCGGGGCAAGGGGATCACGACCATTTTTCAAGACCCGATGACATCGCTTGATCCTATCAAAACGATCGGATCGCAAATCGCAGAAGTCATCATCAAGCACCAGCAGAAATCGCCGGCAGAAGCAAAGGCCCAAGCAATCGAACTGATGACGCGGACGGGGATTCCGGATGCGGCTGAACGCTACAACGCCTATCCATTCGAGTACTCAGGTGGCATGCGCCAGCGAATCGTGATTGCTGTCGCACTCGCTTGTCATCCGCGGATCCTGATTTGTGATGAGCCGACCACCGCACTGGATGTCACGATTCAGGCGCAAATCCTGGACCTGATCAAACAACTGCAACGTGAGTACCATTTTTCAATTATTTTTATTACCCATGACTTAGGCGTCGTGGCCGCCATCGCAGACCGAATCGCGGTGATGTACGCCGGACAAATCGTGGAGTTAGGGACCTGCGACGAAATTTTTTATGACCCACGGCATCCGTACACCTGGAGCTTGTTATCGGCGTTGCCCCAACTGGCGACCGCTGCCTCCGGACTCTATTCGATTCCCGGTACGCCACCATCGCTATTCCACGATATTGAAGGGGATGCCTTTGCGCCCCGTAATCGCTATACGTTAGCGGCTGATTTCAAGCAGGAACCACCGAAATTTGACGTTAGTCCGACGCATTGGGCGAAGACGTGGCTACTTGATCCGCGAGCCCCGAAAGTCGAAAAACCAGCACTAATTCGCAACCTCCACGCGCGGCTCGTGGCGTTGACAAAGTCGGAAATGCAAATCAGTCAAAAGACAGGAGGGCCCACTAGTGATGAATGAAAAGCAGGCGCTGTTGACGGTTAAAAACTTAGAAATTGCCTTTGGCGCCGGTAAACGGCGATTTGTGGCGGTCAAGGATGCTAATTTTGACCTGTATCCAGGTGAGACGCTGGCCTTGGTGGGTGAATCTGGTTCGGGCAAGACAACGATTGGGCGTGCGATTTTAGGCATTATTCCGACTGCAGCCGGCACGATCACGTTTCATGGTCAACCCATCAATCAGGGCTTGGCAGCTAAAGCCCACCGCGATGTGATGCGCAAGATTCAGATGATCTTTCAAGACCCCGCGGCCTCGCTGAATGAGCGGGCTACGATCGATTATATTATCTCAGAGGGACTATTGAATTTTCACCTGTATCACTCTGAACAGGACCGGCGTGAGCAAGTCGCACGGATGATCAAAGCGGTCGGCCTGTTGCCCGAGCATTTATCTCGATATCCGCATGAATTCTCAGGTGGACAGCGGCAACGAATCGGCATCGCCCGTGCCCTGATTATGCGGCCGGAGTTAGTCGTGGCGGATGAACCGATTTCGGCACTGGACGTTTCGATTCGGGCGCAGATTCTAAACTTGCTCAAGCAATTTCAGCAGGAAAGTCAACTATCATACCTGTTCATTGCACATGATCTCTCAGTGGTCCGCTTCATTTCAGACCGAGTCGCGGTTATTCACAACGGCCGTATCCTAGAGCTCGCACCGACCGCGGAGCTCTTTGCACATCCGCTACACCCGTATACCCAATCGTTGTTGGCAGCCATTCCGATTCCGGACCCGCAGCTGGCGCGCCAGAAACAACTGGTCGCCTATCATGAAGTGGTCCATGAAGACCCGGTTGATGCGCCCCATTTTAGCGAAGTCGTACCGGGACATTTCATTTATGCCACTCAGACGGAGCTGGCGGCTTACCGGACCCAGTTAGCAGTCATGCGGTCGTGAACTAGGACGGTTAGCTGGCCGGCTGCAGGCTTGGCGGTAAGTCGGGCAGAAGTCTATTGGAATTGCCGTACTACGCGTTTGAAAGCTGGAAAAATGGCCGGAAACGGCGAATATGGCGACGAAACCGCGGGACTAAGGGGCAACGCTAAGTCATCGCTGGCACGAGGTTCACACCGCAAAAAAATGCCGCAAACCAATTTGGTTTGCGGCATTTTTGCTTAATCACCGTTATAGATGGAATTCTTAACGACCACGTAATCGCACTTGGTAATGGCCTTTAAGTCGCGGCCACCCGCGTAGGAGATCGATGATTGTAAGTCTTCTTGCATTTCGTTGAGGGTGTCGGCTAAGTGGCCACGGTAAGGGACCAACATCTGCTTGCCTTCAACGTTTTTATGTTCGCCTTTTTGCGTTTCACTGGCTGAACCATAATATTGTTTATAAGTCTTGCCATCGATTTTTAAAATGTTGCCGGGTGATTCTTGGTGCCCAGCTAACATCGAACCAATCATGACCATCGTCGCACCGAAGCGGATGGACTTGGCAATGTCGCCATTGGTCCGGACACCGCCGTCCGCGATGATTGGCTTACGAGCGGCCTTGGCGCACCAGCGGACAGCCGCTAACTGCCAGCCGCCCGTTCCGAAGCCCGTCTTGACCTTCGTGATGCAGGCTTTACCAGGGCCCACGCCCACTTTGGTGGCATCCGCGCCGGCGTTTTCTAGGTCACGCACGGCGGCCGGGGTGGCAACGTTGCCGGCAATCACGAAGCTGGCTGGTAGGACGTCCTTGATGTGTTTGATCATGGCAATGACGCTGTCAGCATGACCATGCGCAATGTCGATCGTAATGTATTCAGGGACAATCTGATTAGCAGCGAGGTCGTCGATAAAGTCGTATTCACTCGCTTTGACACCGACCGAGATCGATGCATACAGCTTGTCAGCGTGCATCGTTTCGATAAAGGCCCGCCGTGTTTCTGGCGCGAAACGGTGCATGATGTAGAAGTAGTCGTTGGTCGCAAGCCACTTGGCAATGTCGTCATTAATGACGGTCGCCATGTTGGCAGGCACTACTGGAATTTTAAAGCGCCGGCCGCCGAGTTCCACGGTGGTGTCAGCTTCGGAACGACTGTTAATCACACACTTGTTTGGAATTAATTGAATGTCTTCGTAATCAAAAATTTCCATACCCATTCTGTTACAACTCCTTTAAAGTTCGTTGGAAAGGTGGTCGTCCTTATCCCCAAATGTCGTGGTCGATCACGTTGGTTTGTTCACGGTCGGGACCGACAGAGAAGGTCGCAATCTTAACGCCAACGAGTTCTTCTAATTTACGTAAATAATTTTGGGCATTCGTTGGGAGTTCTTCAAAGGTCTTGACGCCCGTAATATCTTCGTCCCAGCCAGGTAGTTCTTCGTAAATCGGCTTGCAAGCTTCCAATTCCTTCAGGCTGGCTGGGTAGTGATAGATGGTTTCGCCGTTCAGGTCATAAGCGGTACATACCTTGATGGTTTTCAAGCCAGTCAAGACGTCCAAGCAGTTCAAGCTGAGGTGGGTAAACCCAGAGACCCGTTTGGCATGCCGTAACACGACGCTATCAAACCAGCCGATTCGCCGTGGCCGCTTCGTAACGGTACCGTATTCGTGGGCCGTTTCACGGATGAAATCACCCACTTCATCGAAGAGTTCAGTTGGGAAAGGTCCGTCACCAACGCGAGAGGTGTAAGCCTTTAAAACACCGACACAGTTGTCGATCTTAGAAGGGCCGACGCCACTACCAATGGTGACCCCACCGGCGACTGGGTTTGAGGAAGTGACGTAAGGATAAGTCCCTTGGTCGATATCCAACATCACGCCTTGAGCGCCTTCAAAGAGTACCCGTTGACCGTTATCGAGGGCATCGTTGATCACCACGGAAGTATCCGTCACGAATGGCTTCAAAGTTTGCCCATAAGCGTAATAGTCATCAAAAATATCTTCAAATTTAAGTGGTTCCAGATCATAGAGCTTGGTAATGATTTGGTTCTTTTCGGCTAAGTTGCGTTTGAGTAATTCGGCAAACGTGTCCTTGTCGAGTAAGTCAGCCACCCGAATCCCGATTCGTTCGGCTTTGTCCATGTAAGCTGGGCCGATCCCTTTGTTAGTCGTCCCAATCTTACCGCCAGCCTTGGCCTTTTCTTGGGCACCATCTAAGGTGATGTGATAAGGCAAGATGACGTGGGCCCGATTTGAAATTCTCAGGTTATCAGGGTTAACGCCGTTATCGCGCAAATATTGTAATTCTTCAACTAATGACTTGGGATTTAGCACGACGCCATTTCCGATTACGGCGAGCTTGTCGTGGAAGAAAATCCCAGATGGAATCAGCCGTAATTTGAAAGTTTGTCCATTAAATACGATGGTGTGGCCGGCGTTGTCGCCGCCTTGGTAACGTGATACCACATCTGCTTCCTGACTCAAAAAGTCCGTGATCTTTCCTTTACCTTCATCGCCCCACTGGCTACCTACTACTACGACTGATGCCATATTCTTCCACCTCATTAAATAGTTTAATTATGAATAATTAATCCTAGAGAGTAGTCAAACGTTCACTACTCCAACAGAAATGAGTATAGCAACTTTAGCCCCAAAACGCAACCTGAAATCCGAATGTTCTTGTTTTAGTGTTAATTAATTGTTCATAGTTAGACACAATTGTTGTCGATTAACCGGAAAAACATGATAATGAAATGAAAAAAGACGGGATATTTTCATTGTTCGTCCCTATGATTAAATTGGCTGATGTGATATAATAATGTTCGTGTTTTGTTAGTGATTACCTAAATAGAAATGAGGATTAGCAATGATTGATCGTTATACGCGTCCCGAGATGGGCAAAGTATGGTCGTTAGAAAATCAGTATCAAGCGTGGTTGGAAGTAGAGATTGCTGCAGACGAGGCTTGGGCTGAATTGGGGAAGATTCCGGCAAGTGATGTTGCTAAAATTCGAGAAAATGCCAAGTTTGATGTTGATCGGATCGCGGAAATCGAAGCCGTAACGCATCATGATGTGGTTGCTTTTACGCGTGATGTTTCCGAATCATTAGGCGCCGAACGTAAGTGGGTGCATTATGGCCTGACAAGTACTGACGTGGTCGACACTGCTCAGGGGTACCGTTTGAAGCAGGCCAACGCGATTATTCGCCAAGACTTGCAGGACTTACGGGCGACACTAGCACAACAGGCGAAAAAATATAAATATACGGTTGAAATGGGCCGGACGCACGGGGTCCACGCTGAACCAACTACCTTCGGCTTGAAGATTGCCCGCTGGTATTCAGAAATCAACCGGGATATCGAACGCTTCGAACACGCAGCTGCGGGCGTTGAAGCGGGTAAAATTAGTGGTGCCGTGGGGACGTTCGCCAACATCCCACCGTTTGTCGAAGAATTTGTCTGCAAACGACTCGGCTTGCGCGCACAAGAAATCTCAACACAAGTCTTACCACGTGACTTGCACGCGGAATACATTGCGAGCTTAGCCTTGATTGCAACCAGCGTTGAAGTGTTTGCAACCGAAATTCGCGGCTTACAAAAGTCTGAGACCCATGAAGTTGAAGAATTCTTCAATAAAGGACAAAAGGGGTCCTCAGCGATGCCGCATAAACGTAATCCAATCGGTTCTGAAAATGTGACTGGGTTGGCACGCGTTATCCGTGGTCACATGATGACGGCCTACGAAGACGTGCCATTGTGGCATGAACGCGACATTTCGCACTCATCTGCAGAACGGATCATTTTACCAGATACGACGATCTTGGTGGACTACATCTTGACGCGAATCAACAAGATCATTAAGACGTTGACGGTCTTCCCAGAGCGGATGAAGCAGAATATGGATGCGACTTACGGGTTGATCTATAGTCAACGCGTCTTGTTAAAACTGATTGATACCGGCATGTCACGTGAAAGTGCCTATGACCTGGTTCAACCGTTAACGGCTAAGTCCTGGGATGAGCAGCTCCAATTCAAGCCACTCGTCGAAGGCAACGCCGAAATTCGCGAACACTTGGACCAAGCCGCTATCGATGACGCCTTTGACTACCATTATCACTTACGTCACGTTGACGAGATTTTCGAACGATTAGGATTAGACGATTAATTTAAAACTAATGAAGCCCCAGCGAATGATTCGCTGGGGCTTTTTGGGGCATTTTGTTACTGTGTTTTTAAGTTCAAAACCAGCCAGCTTGGAACCGCTGGAAACAGTGCGAGTTAGCGTAAACTTGCAGTCGTGGCGTCGTCCTACACCGGCTTCCAGCCGGGATGGTATTCGAAAGGCAGACATGTGCGGACTCAACTTTTGGTTGGATTAGTCGTTGGTTCCTTAGTACATGGTTATCTTGATATTCAACTGTCAGACTGGGTTCTAACAATAGTTAAATGTCCTTACCCATGGTTTAAGGTTTTTGACAAGCAACTTCACTGAAATTACCTGTCAGAATTTTCGCTAGTCGTCTGAGATAACAAAGTCTTGAATTATAAACGAAGGCAATTTTATTGAACAATTTCAAGCTAGTTGTAATTGGAAGTAGTGAATAATATTCAGGTAATCTTCTCAGCGTTCAACTGCCTTAAAGAATTAATGATACCAATTTGAAGTTTTACTGAAAGTCCAGTCACCTATATCCAGTGGTCAATTGCACCAAGTTAGGTGGCCGTTCATCCGCCATTCGAGCGGGTTCCCGACTGGAGGGGCTGGCTGACAATGCTCAAGGGCGAAGTTCTTCTTGTCCGGGTGGTCTTCCCGGGCTAGAAGAAGACTCGTATTTGAAATTGCGCAGTGGTTTTCTGCGTGAGTTCAAATCGATGTCCACCCTGTTCCAGCGTTGTCAGCCGGCCCCGGAAGTCGGACTAGGACGAACAATGCTGACGGACAGTAATCCGAATTAACTGGCAAGCTTTAATCATGATTCATGACCAATCACTAGCACAATGCGTAAGTGTAACGTAACAAAAAGCGATTCAAAGCAGTTGGCCTTGAATCGCTGTATTTTATGCCGAGACTGTGATAACGAGACAAGTCAAATCATCGTGTGAAATCAATCATTGACTCCTTAAGCTCGGTGCCAGGCGGCATAGCCGATGGTTGGGAAGATGCCGATCAGGCGGTCGACTTGGTCCCGGTCCAATTGATATTCAATGGCTGGTAATAGCGCGTTGACCGCGTTTTCGGCCTGGTCGCTGATTTCAGTGACGCCGACGAGATGGCCGTCCTTGTCATGAACTTGTTTGCTAGCGGCGATCGGTTCACGGGAGACTTGGTAATACCAGTAATTGGCTAAATCATTTTCGGCCACGTCCAAACCAGCTTTTTCCGCGTCTGGAATCTTCATCCCGGCTTGAGCGATTCGTGGTGAGGTGAAGACCACGGATGGAATGACCGGATAGTCGATGGGGTCAGTGGTCTGACCAGAGAATAGGCGCATCAAGTATTTGGACTCGAAGTAAGCGGCAGGGGTGACCTTTGGCAAGTCGTTGGCGAGCACGTCACCGGCCGCGTAAATGTTATCGATGTTGGTTTGGAGATAATCGTTAACGTAGACCCCGTGGCGGTCGTATTTGACGCCGACTTGGTCCAAACCTAAGCCGTCTAAGTTCGGGATCCGGCCGGTGGCATCTAAAATCCAGTCAGTCGTTAACTGTTGATCGTCGCCATAGTGCACTTGAAGTTGGTCGGTCTGTTGTTCGAACGCTTGAACGTTCGCATTTTTGATGAATTTGACGCCTCGTTCGGTTAAGTCAGCAACGACTTGTTCAACGTAAGGTTGATAGAAGTCGCGGAGCGCTTGGTCACCGTGAAGCATCACTGTCACGTTAGCGCCAGCGGCATTGGCAATCGTCGCGAATTCCATGCCGATATAGCCTGCCCCAATGATGACGAGGTTTTGCGGCAACTGCTTGAGGTTCATGAAGTCGCTGCTGTCATGGGCTAATTCAGTACCCGGAATGTCCAAACGGTGGGGCTTCAAGCCAGTCGCAATCACGATCTTTTCAGCGGTGATCGTTTGGTCGTCATCCACGATTACGGTGTGGTTATCTTTGAACGTCGCGTGGCCATGAATAATCTTGGCGCCACCATCTTCCAAACGAGCGGTTAGACCAGCTGGTAAGGGGTCGATGATTTCTTGTTTATGCGCCACGTTGGCCGTCCAGTTGATGGTCGGCGCACTACTTAACAGGTCGTTCAAGCGAGCAGCTTCACGGGTGAGTTTGACTGGTTCATCGAGCGTGATTTTGGCATTACACCCGCGATTAGGGCAGGTCCCACCAATTAAACCACTTTCAATCACACCGACGCGGACCCCGGTCTTAGCGAGTGGGGCTGCGCCATCAAAGGTCGCGTGGCCCGCACCAATGTATAATACGTCGTAATCGTACTGAGTTGCCATAACTTATCGTCCTCCATATGAATTATTTGATACTTTAAGCTTAACGATTTTCATAAATGTTGACAACTGATATGAATTGCCGATTAGACGTTGGTTCTCTATACTGGAAAGTAGTTATTGAATAGGGGACGATAAAATGCACGCATTAATTGCCATTGATTCTTTCAAAAATTCCATCACGAGTATTCAGGCCAATCAGCTGGTGGCCCGGCGTTTTGAAGCACACGGATTAGCAACGACTCAGGTGGCGATCGCGGATGGTGGTGAAGGAACGGTTGCGGCCTGGTTGGCGAATCATGCTGGTGGTCAGTCGATTACGGCGCAGACCGTCGACTTAGCCCAACAGCCGCTTGAAGCAACATATGGCTATTTTGCGGCTGAAAAACTAGCTGTGATTGAGGTCGCCGCTGCATCCGGCATTCAGTTTGTCACGGAGCAGTTGACCCCGTTAGCCACGAATACTTACGGGACGGGCCTGTTGATCAAGGACGCAATCAAGCACGGGGCACGTAAAATTATTCTGGGCCTCGGTGGTAGCGGGACGGTCGATGGGGGTGCCGGCATTTTGCGTGCGCTCGGCTATCGGTTCCTAGATGCCGATGGAAACGAACTCGCGATGATTGGTGCTGATTTAGGCAAAGTGGCCACCATTGAGACGCAGCAAGTCTTACCACAGCTCGCCGACGTGACGTTTATCAGCGCGGCGGACGTGACGAATCCGTTGACTGGGACCAATGGCGCGGCGAGAATCTTTGGCCCGCAAAAAGGGTTGCCTGCCGCCCAAATCGACGCACACGATGCGGCCCTGGCGCACTATATGACGATTGCGAGTGGCCAAGTGAGCGCCCATGCTGGTGATGGTGCGGCGGGTGGAATTGGCTTTGCTTTGCGCTATTTCTTACATGCTCAGGTGCAATCTGGCTTTCAACTACTCGCCGACGTGAGCCAATTGAAGGCCAAGGTGGCGCAAGCTGATTTGGTCATTTCGGGCGAGGGCCAAGTCGACGACCAGAGCTTTATGGGCAAAGTCCCGATTCAGTTGAGTCAAATGGCACAGGCAGCTGACAAACCGTGTTATCTCCTCGTTGGCCGGCAAAAAGGGACTAACGCAACGTTTGCCGAACAGGGCGTCACTGCCGTCTTGCCCATCGTTGACCAAGTCATGACCTTAGACCAAGCCATGGCACAAGGACCGGCCAATCTGGAACGGATGGCTGACCGGTTAGCCCGAATTATCAGTCGGACTGCACGCTAGTAAACTGTGAGAAAAGCGAACCTGCTGGCAGACAAAACAACCTGAGGTGTGGGAAGTGCCCCCGCTGGTAGACAAAAACTGAGTGCCGCATCGTGATTCACACGGTGCAGCACTCAGTTTGTTATTTAGTTAGTTTTATTGTAAAGGTCTCGTTAAACGCAACGCTCAGTCGCTACAGTTGCCTACTAGCGCTGTTGTAGAGACGACAGACGGCTGGCTTAGTCTGCAGGCACGTATTGGTCTAAAAAGGCGGCGATATGCCGTTGATATTCGGCCGGGCCAATCCAGAAACTTTCTGCGTGCGTGGCATTAGGGACTTGCCACATCTGCTTGGGACCATTAGCGGCTTGATAATTTTCTTTGAGCATCCAGCTGGGCACGTAGACGTCTTTTTCGCCGTGGATGAAGAAGATTGGGAGGTGATTCCGTTTTAGCTGTTCAACGGAACTGACATCACTCAAGTAGTAGCCCATTCGGTGGCGGTTAATGAAGCTGACGATCGGTACAAAGGGGTATTTTGGTAAATGAAATTGGCGTTTTAGTAAGTACGCTAACTCTTCTTCGATACTGGAGTAACCGCAATCGGCGATGATTGCCTTGACCTGTGGCGGTAGCTCTTCACCACTCATCATTTCAACGGTCGCGCCACCCATGCTGACGCCGAATAAAATGATTTTGGTGTGCTGACCGTTGATGCGAAGGACTTTATCGATCCAGCCGAGGTAGTCGCGGCGATCTTGCCAGCCAAAACTGATATATTTACCAGCACTCTGGCCGTGACCGCGGTCGTCTGGCAATAAGACGTTGTAGCCCATTTGGTGAAACATATAGGCGTAGTTGGCCATCGTCTCGCCGTCGCCCTTATAGCCGTGGGAGATGATGACGGTACGGTTGCTGGTCGTTTTGGCGGGCACGTACTGCGCAACGAGGTGGTTCGCTTCGTCTTGCACGTTGAGTTGCCACTGTTTGACTGGCTGACGATGCAGCCAATCGACGTAAGCGTAGTACGCATCGGCGTATTTTTGTTTGTCTGCGGATGTTTCAGGGACGTAATCGACGCGTTTGAAAGCAAAATTATAGAGCTTTTCACTCGCAATTAGGGCAGTTGAAAAGATGGCTGCCGGGGCCCCAATTCCTGCCAACACGCGTGTTTTCTTCATAATCTATCACTCCTAATCTCTCATAAATATGATACGCCGATTGGAAGAAATATGAAAATATTTATCACGACAAACAAAAAGGCCACCGCGGCGGGCGATGACCTAGAAATTGACCTGGTCGCTAGGTGGCATCCCCAGCGAACTTGCTTTTCATTAACTTTGGAGGAGTAAATGAAAAAGGTTCAAGTGGCTGAAGGAGATGTCCAGTCACTATATGTTTAGTATAGTAGTTTGACCGTTAAAAGGTAACTAAATTGCATACTTGAGCGGCTAAAAATCAGAAAATTGCTTGTGGGTGGTCAATATTGCGGTGTGGCTGGGTTAATAAGTGCAATCCTGGCCGGTGTTTGGTGCTGGTTAGTGGCATTTTTGTTGATTTAAACCTGGTCATAACGTTTGATGGTTGCTAGCGATTAGCCACGCAGTTAGCACGCCATACTTACACGACCTTACCGCTTGTTCAAGATGGTTTGAATCGTGTTGGCTTCAATTTGTGAGCGGTCATCTTGTAGCCAACCGTTGATCAGAAATAAGTCAACTAGTGCCCAGATTCCCGTCACAATGGCACCAAAGCCTAATGTCAGCACCGTAATCAAGGTCATGGCGATTGCCGAACCAGTTTTGCCCACGTAGTAACGATGAGCGCCTAATGTGCCGATGAATAGGCAGAGTAGGTAGGTAATCAATGCTGACTTCTTCCGTAGTTCGATTTCAGAGTTAAGCACAAGTACTTCTTCATTGGTCAATTGTCCCCGTAAATTCGCGTTATTGATCATTGTGTATAATTCCCCTTATGTTGTGGTACTAAAAGCACCGATATTTTGACAGAATTCTATCATACAACAAGTCAGTCAATTAATTAACTAATATTTTAATTAAAATTAATCATTTATGACATCAATTGTTAGAGCGGTAGCTAAAATGAAAATTATCGCCTTAGCCGGTGGTCCTTTTAGGGTGAATACATTGCCGTGTCATTTATTTTTTTATTGAAAATCTCCTCCAAAAGTTCCCCCAATCGTGGAAATTATATGCATATATACAGAATTCTGGAATTATCAAGCAATTATATATCAGCGATTCAAACTGAAAAATGCATAAAAAACAAAAACCACCGTATCGGGGAATACGGTGGAAAAAGGAGTAGGGTAAACATGTGACGGGGAATCACATGTTACTATGAATTTCATTACTTTGGAGGAGTAAATGAAAAATTTTAGGTTGTGTTATAGCTGATTGAGTTAACCTCAATTGCTATGATGTAATCATACCGAGGTTGTGTGAAGAATTTGTGACTGAATGTCTCTAATCCCGTGAAAAAAAGGGAAAGGCTTTGTTAAGCATTTGAAGAATTATCAGGTAGCGTAGGTTGTAACGAGTGGACCTATGCTGCGTTAATGCCTAAATGAAGCGGCAGTCGTAAGAAATCCAACAGTCAATTGCGTAGGTTATTCTGCAAGTCTCCTGAAAACTAGACGGAATCGATTTACCTGCTCACGAACACAACTCTAACCAATGACGTACTCATGAACACAAATCCGACTAATGTTAGGACGCAAGGGCCGAGCAGCCCAAGTGAAACTTAAAAGAACGCCCGATTAGCAATCAGTTTGACAAAAATAATTGTTAATCGGGCGTTCTTTTTAAAGTAGATCATTGATCTGATCGAGCAGATGCAAGTTAGTTATCGTCGCGATTGCCACCGAACAAGATGATCAGACGCAGCAATTGTAAGAATGTTGACAGTGCCGCTGCGACGTAGGTCAAGGCAGCCGCAACGAGTACTTTACGCACCATTGGGACTTCATCGCGGGTTAGCACTTGACCATCTGATAAAATCTGTAAGGCGCGACGTGAGGCGTTGAATTCAACGGGTAGCGTGACTAATTGAAATAGTAACGCCAATGAGAAGAGCGCAATTCCCAAGTGAATCAGGGACTGGTTGTAACTAAGCAAGACGCCAATAATGATCAGCGGTAATGATAGTGACGACCCTATGTTGGCGACGGGAACTAAAGCAGTCCGTAGTCGCATTGGCCAGTAGCCGACGTTATCTTGAACGGCGTGCCCACATTCGTGAGCAGCGACCCCGATTGCGGCGACTGAAGTGGAGTCAGCGGTTGCTTCTGACAAGCTGAGGACTTTTGTCTGTCCATTATAGTTATCGGTCAGGTCACCGCTGATTTTTTGGACGCCCACATCGGTAATCCCAGATTGACCGAGGATGAAACGGGCCGCATCGGTCCCCGACGTTCCGGATTGGCTCCGGTAGGCATCATAGTGGCGGAAAGTACTGTTGACGTAACCCGAGGCAGCCATTGAGATGACCAACCCAAGGATCACGAGTAAATAAGTTGGGTCAAAAAATGAATAGAACAAAGTCCAATCCTCCTATTGGTTTGATGTTAATCCGTATTTTATCAGATTTGTGGCGACATGCCTACTGAAGAAAGTCATTGTAAAGTGTCTTTACTATCCGAAAATGTCGGCAGATTATATAATGAACCCAGTTAATCGCTATTGGCAAAGTGAGAAGGAGTTTTCTATGGAAAAGACGTATCGGACCAAGACGTATGGAGAGATGCCACTTAAGTTGGATACTGGAAAAGGTTGGATTTTTCCTAAGGGTGTAGAAGTCAAAGCCCACGTTGACTTAGAAACTGGGCAAGTGAGCTTTTTTATCGCCCCGGAAGACCTTGAGAAAATGAAATAGTTCATGTAAGTATGGTAATGGCGGTGTTCAGTGACTGGTTTTGGCCGGTGACTGGGCGCCGCTATTTTAGTTTACGCGGCGATTGTTTAAATTATTCAGAAGTTTTCGTGCGTCGAATGATTTGCGCGTTAGTTTAACGACAAGTTCGAGCAAGATGCCCACTTAAAATTTGAAAGTTGGTCATCGGTAATTTTCAGCCGGCCCCGGAAGTCGGAATATGGCGCGCACCGACTGACGAACAGTAAGTCAACAAATGGCATGATTTAATCCGTTTTAATGCTAAAGGATAACTAGCACAATACATATCAGAACAAAATAAAAACCTCCGTATCGGGGAAATACGGAGGAAAAGGGAAGTAAATCGGTAAAAATGTAATTAAGTACACACACATCATTACTTGGGGAAGTAATCATTAAAGTTAGGGGGTCGTTAAGGATTGGGATTTCCTTAATGACTATAAACATAGTATAGCGGCGATGCATGAAGAAAGTGTGACGGGAAATTTTTAAAAACGTGATTTCCCGACGAAAAAGTGCGGTCAGTTGAATGCTAAATATGATGATTTTTACAAAGTTTATAACAAAATAAGACTAGTCGGAAAGGCAGAAGTGGCTTGAAACGTTGATATAACAGGATAAATACGATGTGGTTTGGTCGAGATGCTATAATTGGGCACAAATTGATTGAAAGGTGTTTTCTAAAATATGACAATTAAAATCGTCACCGATTCTTCGGTCCAATTAACGGCGGCCGAGATTGAACAGTATGATATTGAAGTTGTTCCGTTACTCGTGGGGTTCGGTGGCGACTTGATTGCGGATACAGCGGTCAGCGCGGCTGAATTCGATCAACAGATGGCAGTCAGCCCGATTCTGCCTACGACTAGTCAACCGCCAATCGGTGACTTTGTGACCTGCTACGACGCGCTGACGAAGGATGGCAGCCAAGTCTTATCCCTTCATCTGACCGAGACGTTGAGCGGAACGGTGAACGCAGCCCGTCAAGCAGCTAAGTTGGCTAGTGGTGATGTGACCGTCATCGATACCCAAGCCGCTGACCGGGGCATGTCTTTTCAAGTGTTGACGGCTGCGCGGATGGCCCACGCCGGAGCGGATATGGCGGCCATTTTAGCTAAAATCGCGGTGATTCGGCAACACACCAAGACTTATTTATTCGTGGATACCCTGGATAATTTGGTCAAAGGTGGCCGGGTGCCGAAGTTGGCAGGGGTGGTCACGAACTTGATCAAATTAAAATTTGTCTTTGAATTAGTCGATGGAAAATTAAAATTCTATACGCGCGGTCGGGGGAAGAAAGCGCTGATTAAAGCGCAGGCCCAAATCCTAGACCAATTGGCGGATGCGACCCGGGTCGAAGCAGCCGGAATTTCGTACGTGGGGGAACCAAGCGTTGCGGAAGCGCCTGAAAAGCTCCTTCAGCAGGTCGTGCCCCAAGCTGATTTACTGGTTGCGCGAACTAGTCCAATTATTGCGACTCATACGGGTGTTGGCGCTTACGCGTTGATGTTCTATACCGTCGATTAAATTTGACAGGACGCACTACTATTAAAGAATGCTTTGATGTGTTATAATTAATGAATAATAAATAAGAACCGTGTTGGTGCACTGTTCTGAGCCTAACCACCATTTTAATGATGACTAGACCCGGATGGGGCACCTTTTTTGTCACTCTTTTTCACCAAAAGAAAGTAGGAACTTATGTGAGTTATCTTCTCAATAATCCGTTTTTCGGGATCGGGTTGTCGGTCTTAGTTTATGGGATTGGCGAGTATTTCTATCACAAAACAAATCGCTTTGTGTTATTCCAACCATTGTTCTTTGGAATGCTGCTCGGGATTGGTTTATTGGTATTGATTGCGTCGATTCTTAAGGCACCCGTGCAAAAAGTTTATGAAGCGTACCAAGTTGGTGGCGATTGGCTATTCTGGTTTGTGGCGCCGGCCACGGTATCGTTTGCCGTCCCACTGTATAAGCGTAATGATATTTTTAAGAAACACTGGGATGTCATCTTGATGGCCCTCGCGATTGGTTTGTTATTGTCATTATTCGGGATTTACGGTGTGTCTCGCTTACTTGGATTGACCGATGCGGCGCTGGGCGCGATGTTAGTTCAAGCAGCCACGACCGCGATTGCCTTGCCTGTCGCTGAATCGGTGGGCGGGGATCAAGCAATTGCCGCGTTTGCCGTGATTCTGAATTCAGTTCTGATTTACGCGTTAGGCGATCATTTCATTCGGTGGTTCAAACTCCACAAAAATCCGCTGGGCGCGGGACTGGGCTTTGGTATCGCGGGTAACGCCGTCGGGGCCACCAAAGCGATTGAAGTCAGCGAGGCCGCGGGTGCGACAGGGGCGATTGCCTTCGTCGTTGCGGGAATTTTGGTCAATTTTATGGTTCCAGGTTTTGCACAGTTGATTGGGTTAGGCTAGACGGTCCGGGAGGGATTCGATGAAAAAAGGCGCATTTATTAAACAAATTGTCATTTATGGCTTGATTTTGTTAGCTAGTAGTTTGATTGCTAATTTAGCCAACAAACTCTGGCCCGCATTTCCAATGCCAACGCCGCTCATTGGGATGATCATGTTATACCTGTTGTTGACGTTCAAAGTGGTCAAGCTTGAGCAGGTTGCCGGCGTTAGTAACTTTTTCGTTCAATTCATCAGTCTGATTTTTATCCCATCAGGAATCGCGTTGGTGACGAAATTAGACGTGTTGAAAGCGGAAGGTGTTCAAATCGTGATTGTGATTATCGTTTCGACGTTGATGTTATTGCTATTTACCGCGGGAATCGCCTGGATTTTGATTCAGGTCAAAGAATGGCTAGCAGCGCGACGAAGCAGTAATCAGATGGAAGTTGAAGAAGATTAAATCTTGGTGGCACATAATTTACTTGCGAGTAGATTGGGTACCAGTTGGATCTAATCGAAACGAGGGCGCTTGAACTCGTTTTGGCTATGACGAACTCGTGATAGCAGGCCGTTACCGGTAATTATCGGTAGCGGCTTTTTTAGATACGGGCGAAAACAACACGCTGTTGAATGGCCGCCATCCTTGCCAGGTTGCGTTTGGATAATAAAAAAGCCACCACATCAGCGGATGTAGTGGTCAAGGAGTAGGAAACATCAAAGTGGGGGCTTTGATGAACCCCATTCATTAGACTTGGGGGAGTCTATGAATGAAAGTGATTATTGTGGTACGTTATGGCAGCAACGCACCCATAATCTAAAAAACTAAAGAATATTAAGGATCGATAGTTAGTTGGTCACTTTCTATCAATCTGCGACTATTATAATTGCAAAAGTTATTGGCTGCAACTAATTGAGCTGATTAATTAGTTTAAAGTGACTCTAGGCTGAAAATCCTCGGCAAATAATCCCATGTGATGAAGGTCGATGCGTTGCCCGTCACGCTTGATAGCGCGCTTGTTTGTGCCCTCAAATTCGAAGCCACTATTCTGATAAACAGCGATGGCCGCGGTGTTTGTTGCGATGACGTCCAAACAGACCTTATAAAGGTTCAATTCGTTAAAAGCATAGTTGAGAATCAAGCTCAGCGCTTCGGTCCCATAGCCATGACCACGTTCTTCTGGGTCTCCAATTGCAATCGCCAGCTGGGCAATCTGGTTGTTCCATTCGATGTTGAAGAGGGTCACGAAGCCCATTAAGTGGTCGTCTTCAAGACTATGAATATGAAAATAGTATTCCGTATGACGGTCCAGGTTGCGGTAAGTCCGTTCAAGGTCTTCGCCCGTAAGCGGCCGCGCCGCCGCGGTGTCCATTTTACGAACGAAATCAGCGTCTGTATACCAGTCACTGATTTCATCAAAGTCTTCTGGTTGTGGCACGGCTAAGGCCACGTGGGGCCCAACAAACATATTTTTCAAAATAATCCCTCACTTGTATGATCAAATCTTACTTCAATGGTGGCGACTTAACGGGTCGTTGTCAACTGTAAATTTTAGCACGATCACGCCTGGTCAGTAGTTACAGACCTAGTTATCAGTCGCGCGCTTGTTCAGCAGCTACAGACCTAGTGATCAGCCCCGTGACTGGTCAGCGACCGTAGACCTAGTTATCAGTCCCACTCTTGTTCAGCAACCGCAGACCTAACTGTCAGTTCCACGACTGGTTAGTAGGCCCAGCCATAGTTAATAGCGTCATGACTGGGCTAGTTGGCCGTGCGTAAAGAGACGTTTGCATAAACTTTACAGTTACTTTATATGAAGGTTGGTAAAACTTTACGTTGGCTCGCTATATTAGAGGTAACCATATGGTGATTAAAGTATGAGAGGGAGGATCGAATTGCGTCCTTTACAAGTTGTTCAGATTTCTGATCTACATTTAACCCCACGCGGCCAAGTTCCAGTACACGGCCAACAGTATGATCCCTGGGCCAAGTTAGCGAATATCATCGAAGACATCCGCCAATTACCAACATCACCGGATTTGATCGTCTTTACCGGAGACTTGATTCATGATGGCAGTGCCGATGACTATCAACGGTTGCACGCTATCGTCCATACGATGGAAGCGGAGTTCGATTGTCACGTGCGCGTGATTTTAGGAAACCATGACCAGCGCGCCGCTTTTTATGAAGGCTACTTGCCGGCGGACCCCGGCCCGTATTATGCGAGTCGGATGCGAATCGGCAATAATGATTTTTATTTCTTGGACTCCAAGGTCAGCGGCTACGAGGCCGGTTGGTTAGCTCCGGCCCAGCTGCAGTGGCTCGGCAAGCATTTACGCCAGGCGCCGACGAAACGGGCCTTTATCTTCTTACACCATCCGTTAGATGGGCCCACATTGACGAATATGCACTATGCGATCTTGCAAAATACCCCAGCGCTACTTTCCGTCTTACGCGGGCATAACTTGGGTGGCGTCTTTTCCGGCCACGTTCATTTTGCCACGCAGTACTTAATTGGGGACAATATTTTGAACGCGGTTGCAGGTTCGGTTGCCTACGCAATTGATTGCCACGATCCGCACCACCACTACGTCTATGAAGGTAGTAGTTACCAAATCATTACAATCGATCGTGGCCAGGTCGGTGTGACCACCCGGCAACTTATGCACGGGACCAAAGTGATCGACGAATTCACGATTGCTAGTACGAAATTTGTGGAACACACTCCCAAAGGATACCAGTCAAGATAGCGCTTTCTTGATTAAGCGCGTATAATGAAACCAACTAATCAGGGAGGTGCTTGACAATGCATTTATGTGGTCATCACAAACAAGAACGGCGTGCAATGCCACCGAAAGTCAAACGGCGCTTACAGCAACGCTTGCTACCGATTGCGGCATTAGAAATCACGGCAACGACGATTGTGGTCGCGGATGTGTTACGGGCGAAATCGTTCCGGCATGGTCATCGCTTAGGATGGTTGCTATTAGCATTTGTTCAACCAATCGGCCCATGGCTATATTTTATGTTTGGTCAAGAACGTTAGGCTAGCTAGCGAATTAATGGGTCAGTTGAAAAGTCTGAGTGTTGCTCGGGCTTTTTTCATTACGGAGATTTAAGCTACACCGGTTAAGAACCGCATGCTTCAGTTAAGTGAACCGTCTGAATATTGCGACATTGTTCGACTGATTTTGACGTTTATGAGTGAATCGTTGACGTTTATGATGATGATGCCCCGCTTCATTAGCAAGCGTGTACAATGAAGATGGGAATCAAAATAATTGTGACTTGAGATTAATTAGTTGTTATGAAAGCTCAAGTTTGCAAGTAGGGGGATTATTCGCGATGCAGAAAGAAGTAGAATTGCGGCAACAAGCACAACGGGATATTCAAGGACTGATTGTTAAATTGAGTGAATGGCCTGACCAATCGGGGGATTTGTTGGACATCATTGACGTTCTCGCGCAAGTCGATAAAAAGATCGGAACGGTTCGGAATCCGGAAGCACTGGTCAATCGGCTGGTCAACTATATCCGAAGTGTTGCCATTAAGGGCCGGTTGCACTTTCCTGATGACGAAGAAAAACTCATGATTGATTTGGGAACCATTGGTCAAAAAGCTGGACTAAACGGGGCCTACATGGCTGACTTTTCCGACAAATCACAATTTTACGGGATGTTGGAAGAGGTGCCACAACATTAGGCCGCGAGTGGGCGGATGTTGAGTTAACGTAAACGATAAAATGATTGCAACTTGATAACTCATCAGGTCGCAATCATTTCGTTTACAATCAATTATTCACTATGCGTCAACTTCAACCGTTTCAAATCAGTCGTCTTAGTGACATTAAGCAATTTCTGGCAGTCAGGGCACAATCCGTAGACTTCCATGTTATGGCCCGTGACTAAATAACCGGAGAGTTCCGCGGCCTTGGCTTCGACACTGCGGAGGTCTGGCTCAAAAACGTCGGTGATTTTACCGCAATTTTCACAAACAACGTGATAGTGTGGGCGCCCGAAAAAATCGTAGTGGGTGCCGGCATCGCCATTTTGGAGCTCGATGACGATCCCTAAGTCCACGAAGAGTTTCAAGGTGTTATACACGGTTGCGAGACTAAGATTAGGTAACTGACTTGCTAACTCCTGATAAATTGTTTCGACGGATGGATGATTATGGTGAGTAATCAAATAGTTAAGAATAATTTGCCGTTGCGGCGTTACACGAATCTTGTGGTCCTTTAATTGCTGCAAGGCTTGGGTCAACATATCTTCTGCCACGACGCGATACCTCCTTTTATCATATTCACCCTTATTAAACCACACTTTTTAGAAGGATTCCAATTTAGAAACATTACTAGATAAAACTTTTGACAAAATTAATTAACGAAATCCATGAAACCCCTTTACTGGGGGTGGATGAGTGAGTAAACTAACGATAATTAAGTTGAATTCTGATGGAGGTGGTCATATGACACAAGCAATTGTTCCAGCCTTACCAATTGAGCGCGCACGGTATGAGCAAGCCTATGTGCTCGGATTAGAAGCGATGACGCGTGTGATTCAGCGGCTAACAAGTGAATGTGAAGCTGGCGTGGGACCAGATGACCGGTTTCCAATCTTCGAAGTTAGTTATCAAATCACACCAACGGAACTGACGATGGCAACGATGCAAACGCGTGCCAATCAGCTGGCGATTCGTCCGGTCCTCTTGAGCGCTGATTCTCGCCAGATGACCTTGAGATTCCAGCTGTTACCACCGACTGGCAAAGCGGTCTGGACACCAACGGCAGGGGCACTCTGGCGCTTGTATGACGGCTTTCTCAGTAATTTACGCGGCATGCGCCTACCAGCAACTGCCATTCGCGTCAGTCTTGCAGCTAGTTCGCAAGCTGACGCCATCGTGACGCCGCTGCGCCCCAGTTTTCGGAACTATGCGATTCAGGGGCCCACAATAGTTCGTTATCAGCGACACAGGCATCCGCTGCCGACACAGTCACGGCGAGCGACCATTTATCAGCTGAGCCATTACTTACGCTGAAACGAGCGGGAAATCATCGTTCAGGTTGTATCTGAGTAGTCATCATGAATTGGCTGACAACCGCCTATGATTGGCGCGAGAGACTTCTGGCGTTCATCGCGGCGGATGGCTGGCCAGAGAATCAGGTTTCACATGAAATAGGCCGATTCAAGGCAGCCAGGTCACCCAGGCGCACTTACCAACCAAAACTAGCCTACTAAAAGAGCAGTCACTCCAAATCGGAAGTGACTGCTCTTTAGGTTACAAAATTAAGCTTGATGACGCAATGTCGTTGCATCGGTTTCGGCCACGGCTGGTTGTGGCTTGGTTTGGGCCCAGACGAGTAATTGCGCCTGGATGTTCTCCAAAATCTTCATTGAAAGCTGATAATCGCGTTCGGAGCCGGTACTGTTGAAGCTTAACGTACATGTTCCGGCGAAGGTGCTTGCGGCAATCTCCATGGTTGGTGAGGGATGGAAAGCACCGGAAAAGACGCAGTTAACGACTGATAGGCCGTGAAAACGCAGGCGTTGTTGGTCGATCACACCAAAGTTGGTGTAGCGCAAGGCGGGCTGTGGGAGCCAGCGATTGGTCATTTTGCGCATGACGGTAATTGGCATCGTGTGGTTCATTTTTTGTAAATTGCTGAGACGATATAGGAACGCGACCCGGGTTCGTTCAACCGTCAATAAATCGTGGACTTGCTTCACTAAGTCGTTGAAGGGTGCGTCGATATCAACATGGATCGTGAGAAAGACGTTGACGGTCAGGTTAGCGACTTGGGTGACGTCTTCAGCTTCAGCGGTGAATCGGCGTAAATCAATTGGGCAGGGTAACGTCACCGTGGTGTGGCCAGTCAGGACTTGGAGGGCTTTGGCGTAAGCAGCCAGGATTGCTTCGCTAATACCGACATCTTGAGCTTTAGCCACACGACGGACGCGCATGAATTGCGTACTGCTCAGCATGACGTGACCACCGTGGCGGAGATTGATACCCGGATAGTGGGGTAGTTTCACCATGCCAGTCACCATTGGGGCGTGTCCGCGTGGTCGGGAGAATTGCCGCTGAATCTTGGTGATAATTGGCCGTAAACGACGCTCATTATGGAGGTTAGTCAGGTCTTCTTCATTGTAGGCTTGTGCGAGTAAATATAAGTATTCTTTGAAGCCCCGATTGTCAGTCAGCAGGTGACTCATAAAAGCCTGCAAGACATCGTAATCGCCATGATGGATGACGAAGAGTCGCAACTGGGGCCCGTTCGTAAAGTCAAAATCAGTATTTTCAGGACTGTACGGGCTCTGAACTTCTTGGATAACTTGGTTGACTGGTTGATCAGTAACGACGAAGCGATTACGGTCAACTTGGTAGTGGCCGAAAATCTCGGGCACGACTTGTGCGGAAGTGAGAACGGCAGCCTTGAGTCGTTCAACATCGATCTGGCTGGAAAAGACGATGCGTGAACGCATGAGTGGTGCGGTGCCAGTTGTATGTAACATATTTAAAAAATCAAGTGCTTCACCACGATAATACACGATTAACCCCCCAATCATTTTCTCTAATCATTAGTATAGCAGACTCAATTCAATGCGATAGGTACGGCAGTTTGTTTTTGGAAAAAGTTAAGAAACATTTTTGAAAATTTATTAATGTGCCGTTCAAACCGGGCTTGAGTCACTCATGATTGAAAATCATTAGGGTGCTGGCCTGCGGATTAAAATAATTATTGTCGTCAACGTAAATGATTTCAACTAGTACGACGGTAGCACCAGTCACGTGGTCAACCAAGCTTGCGTTGGCCTAAAAGAATCGTATTTTTTTGAAACCGGTTCCGACCATTACCAGAAAAAGGGGTATACTAAAGTTAACTACAACTTAAAGGAGTTTGAACACGATGAAGATTGTCGCACTTGTCGGAAGTATTCGACGTTCCTCGTATAACCGGCGACTGGCAACGTTTGTCCAAAAACGTTATGCAAATCAGATGGACGTCACGATTCCGAATCTCAGTGAGTTACCTTACTACGATCAGGATATTGAATTAGAAGCACCGGCGGATGTTCAGGCATTCAAGCAGTCAGTCTTAGCAGCCGATGGTGTGATTTTTGTCACACCGGAATACAATCATAGTATTCCTGGGGTGCTGGGCAACGCCATTGACTGGTTGTCACGTGTCGAGCGACCGTTGATCGGTAAACCGGCGATGATTCTAGGCGCGACCATGGGCCCCTTAGGAACCGTACGGGCGCAGAGTCATTTACGCCAAATCCTAGATTCACCAGGCGTTGGTATGCGCGTCTTACCGGGCGATGAATTCTTGCTAAGCACCGTTCAAGCCAAGATGAATGCCGCTGGACAGATTACGGATGACAAAGTGGTGGCATGGCTCGATCATTGTGTTGCAGATTACCTTAAGTTTGCTCACCAATTAGCTGTTCGCGACTAATTCGGATCAATTATATGGATAAGGGGAAGTTTCAGATGAACAAAGAACGTAAGTTGATTTATGTCATTTTAAATGATGAAGATGTTGAATATGATTTGGAAGAATTACCAGATCAATACGTGGTCTATATTCGTCAGCAGGCTGGTGATCCACGCGACTTGCCGTTAGTGAACACTGAGATTCAAAACTTATTTAAGGACGCCGAATTGGACTTTGAAGAAAAGGTCAAACCAGAAAATCACAAGGCTGACATTGTCTTAGCCGTAAAGCGCAGCGTTGTTGCCGACGATTATCCTAAATAGCATCAAGTAATATGGTCGTAGCGGATCGGAATTTTGCCGCTACGGCTTTTTTTAGTTAACATGACGTTAGCAGAACTGATTCCAAGGAGCATAGAAAATGACAATTGAAACCTTATATCAACAACTATTAGCGGCGATGGGCCCGCGGCATTGGCTCGAAGATGGTGTCCCACCGGCCGAAACGCCGTGGGAGATTTTATGGGGTGGCATCCTAGTTCAGAACACCAATTGGCGCAATGTGGATTATGCGCTGGCGAATTTGAAGACGGCGACCGGCTTTGACCCTGAACGGCTACTAGCTTTAAGTGATGAGACGCTGACGAAATTGGTCAAACCCGCGGGCTTCTATACGCGCAAGGTACCGACATTGAAAAGTCTGGCGGCGTGGTGCGGCCGATATGAGTTTGATCTGGCACGGATGCGGGCGCTACCGGCAACGCAGCTCCGCAGTGAATTGAAGGCGTTACGAGGCATTGGCGATGAGACGGCTGACTATTTTAGCATGTACGTCTTTCATCAGCCGACGATTATCGTTGATACGTACTTGCGGCGCTTGTTCACATGGCTCAACCAACCGTTACCAAGTAACTACATGCGTGCGCAGCAGTTGATTATGCAGGCGTGGGACTACGATTTGACGACGGCATGGGAGTTTCACGCGTTGGTCGTGGATTTCGGCAAGGATGTCAAGACTGCGGCTGATTTTGCACACTCATCCTTGGCAACGCAACGATTAACACTTGATTCTAAAGGTTTGGCAAACTAATTAAGTAAGCTCTGAATCTAGTCAGAACCGCTGGATTTCAAACGGGTTTGATTGACCGTCCGAATGGGGGCGGTTATTATTAGATTTATAAAAGAAAGCGCTTTTATAGTTAAAGGCGTGACTTGGTGAGTTAGGTCAACGACGATTGGTTGTTCGGGGTCGTATTAGCTATTTTTAATCGCCAGTGGTCGTTGAGCTTGGTTTGTTAACAACGCGATTAATTGAGTCAAAGGGGGAGAATCGCTATGAAGCAAGTGCATTTATTAACGCCGGTCGCAGGGCAGCTAGTTCCGCTTAAGGCGGTCCACGATCCAGTATTTTCACAAGGTATGATGGGCGAAGGCTTTGGTATTGAACCAACTGAGGGCCAGGTCGTCGCGCCAATCAGTGGTAAGGTCACGATGGTGGCGGCTAGCCTTCACGCCATCGGGTTTACGGGGAACAATGGTCTGGAAGTGCTCGTGCATTTAGGAATCGATACAGTCGAATTGGCAGAGAACCCACCGTTTACAGTTACCGTCCATGTCGGGGATACCGTGGAAGCGGGTGACAAAATTGCCACGATGGATCTGATGGCGATTGCGAATGCGCATAAGGCCACCACCGTCATTATGGCCGTTACGAATTCGATGGATCACGTCACTAAGCTGACACCAGAAGTCGGCGAAGTCCGTGCGGGTGTTGTTGGCGCAGTCGTTGAACTCAAAGAGGACGTGCCGGAACAGCCTATCGTTAAGGGCCAGGGTGGCAAGTACGATGAACTCGCCACTCAAATCATTGCCCAAGTAGGTGGACCGGTCAATATCAAGAGTGTCATCCACTGCATTACCCGAGTTCGCTTTTACTTGAAAGACGAAGGCAAAGCGGACGATGACGCGATTCGCAATCTGAAGGGCGTTATCGATGTGGCCAAGGCGGGTGGCCAGTATCAAGTGGTGATTGGTCCCGCCGTTAACGACGTCTATGATGCGATCGTTGGTCAACTTGGCGCTGGCTTTGGTGACGCGGATGCCTCCGCCGTTGCGATGGAAAAGGAAGCGAACCGGCTCGCCTGGCAGAAGATGTCGCCGTGGCAGAAAGTGAAACACGGGTTTAGCAGTCTGATTGGGGTCATCACGGGCTCCATGATACCAGTGATTGGCTTGTTGGCCGCTTCTGGTATCTTAAAAGGGATTCTGTCGTTGTTGACTAATTTCAAGATAGTTTCGGCAACCACGCCGACCTACGTTATCATCAATGCGATGGGCGACTCGGTCTTCTACTTCCTACCGATTTTCGTGGGCTTCACCGCCGCCAAGAAACTCGGCTCGGATCCCGTTATCATGGGAATTGTTGGTGGGGTGCTCACTTATCCAGCCATCGTTGGGATGGCGACGACTGGTAAGGTGACCGGACACCTGTTAGGGATGGCAATCAATGCCAACTTCTTCGGAATCCCGGTACACGTGGCTTCCTACACGTACTCGATCTTCCCAATGATTGCGGGGGCCTGGTTAGCAAGTAAGTTGGAACCATGGCTCAAACGGGTGATTCCAACGGTGCTACGGATGATTTTTGTGCCACTGTTTGAAGTTGTCTTGATTTCCGGTGCGATTATCCTGATTCTCGGCCCAGTCATTACCGCGTTATCTGGCGCTTTAGCTGCCGGAATCGTGGCGATTTACAAACTAAGTCCGGCTATCTCTGGTTTGATTATTGGTGGCTTTTACCAAGTACTGGTTATCTTCGGCTTACACTGGGCGATCATTCCAATCGTGGTCAACGATATTACCACAACGGGTCACAGCTACCTGAACGCCATCGTTTCTGCAACGATGGTCGCGCAAGGTGGTGCGGTCTTGGCGATTGCGTTGAAGTCTAAATTCGCTAACATCAAGGAACTCGCATGGCCAGCCACGATTTCAGCATTCTGCGGTGTTACTGAACCTGCAATGTACGGGATCAACTTGAAATACGGTCGGGCCTTCATCACCGCAAGTATCGGTGGTGCGGTCGGCGGTTTCTTGACCGGACTCTTTAACGTCAACATGTGGGGCTTTGCCGGCTCCCTGATTGGATTCACCTCCTTCTTCAATCCGAAGGGCATCGACTTCAGCTTCTACGGTTTCTTGATTGCATCTGCAGCTGACTTGATTGTCGCCTTCGCATTGACTTGGATGTTCGGCTTCTCAGACAGTGACGTTAAGAATGTGAAGACGGCGCCGAAGAAGAAGCATCTTGGGCAGCAGGTCGCATAGGTCAAACGGGTCGCATTGAATGGTTTACTGAGATTCGGCTAAAATTTTTAGCGTAAAATTGAGCTCTTATTGGCAGTCATCGTAAATTGGTGGCTGCCAATTTTTTGTGGTCGCAGCGGTGACGGTTGGGGGACGATGACTTAAGCGCAGTGCACGCCAGTTTCTAAGTCAGCAGGAAACAGACTTTTATGGTACCTTCCTGACCATAAGCAGTTTTGATTGACAAACGCAACTAAATCCGTTTTAATGTAACTAATGAAGTTACAATGAGGAGCGGGTTAAGATGAAATATGCGATTACAGGTGCTACGGGTCATTTGGGGCAACAGATTGTTGCGGCTATCAAACCGTTAGTGGACCCCAGCGACTTATATTTAGGCGTTCACACGCCTAGTAAAGCACGGGCTTATCAACAACAGGGCATGCAGGTGATGGCAATTGATTACCAACAGCCAGAACGATTAAAAGCTTTCTTCCAAGATAGTGATGTCTTGATTTATATCCCAAGTAAGAGCCACGACAGTTATTCGCGGGTACAAGAGTTTGAGAATGTCTTAGCGGCAGTCCAGCAAGCGAATGTGCAGCATTTGTTAGTGATGGGCTTTATTGCTGACCAAGCCAACAATCCATTTGCCTTGTCAGCATTTTACGGCTACGTGCCACGGCGGTTAGCTGGTACTGACCTCAATTATACGATTGTCCGCAATGCGCTGTACGCTGATCCGTTGGTGCCGTATTTACCAGAATTAATCGAGCGGCACAACGTCATTTATCCGATGGGCGACCAGGCTTTGAGCTTTATCAGTCAGTCGGATAGTGCCGCGGCGTTTGCCAAGGTCGCAACGACGCCAGATTTATTACAACGCGGCCGCATCTACACGCTGACTCAAGAGCAGGCCTACACGATGCCAGAATTGGCGGCCGTTTTGAGTCAAGTCAGTGGACAACCGATTGGCTATCAACCGGTATCGTTGCAGGCTTTCAGCGATATGTATAATCAGAATAATGAAGGTCCGATGTTAGCGTCAATGTACGCGGGTGGGGCCATGGGATTGTTAGCAACGGTCAGCGATGACTACTAGCAGATTATGGGCCAGCCAGCACAATCCTTAACTGACTACTTACAAACGACGTACCGTCTTAGCTAATTAATCACACAAAATTCCCAGTGAGTTAATGGTGGCGACTAGATTCCATGCTATAATCTAGTGTAATAGCAATTTTGGAAAGGAGGCGCCAGCATGGCAAACGGGACGCGTAGAGATTTACGCGAGCTATTCCATAAGGGTCAACTAACGATTGGCATTAGTGAATTGAGCAGAATGACTGGTGTCTCGCCACGACAACTGCGGTATTGGCAAAAAAAGGGGTACATTATTCCTAAGAATGAGGATGAGCCAGGTCAGGCACGCATTTATACCATGAAAATGGTTATCAAAGCGGCCGCGATGAGTAACTTACTCCAAACTGGTTATACGTTGAAGGCGGCGGCCGCTCAGGTGGATGAGCGGATGCGACCAGCCCAAACGATGTATCACGTCATCTTTGATCGGTATCAAGGGTATCAAGTGGCGGACGATGGCCAGATTCTAGTCGATTTGGGGCCATTTGACCCCCAACCCGAGCAGGAATTATTTGCCAAACTCGTGGGGGACAAAGTGGTGTTTGATTTGAAGAATCGGCGGGAATTAGAGTAGTGAAGTCCTTAGGTCTGGGGGAATCTCAGGCCTTTTTGTGACGGATAGGCAACTTGTGAAAGTAGGAAAAGCAAGATGAAAACAATTAAACTAATCGTAAGCGACATCGACGGTACCTTAGTTGACAGCCACGGCCAATTATTACCCGCGACGATTACGGGTGTTCAAGCGGCGGTCGCAAAGGGTGCAAAGATGGTGTTAGCTTCAGCGCGCTCACCCAAAGGGATGTTTGGTATCGCCCAGCAGTTGGGGATTAATTCTACAATGATTGCGTATAACGGGGCGCTAACGGCAACCACTGATGCCAATGACCAACTGACAGTCTTTGAGGAACGGGCGGTTGCTCCTGAATTGGCACGGTCGGTCCAGGCGTTGATCGCCCGAGAATGGCCAACTGCTTCCATCAATATTTATACGAATAATGACTGGTTGGTGGCCAGCATGGGTCAGTGGGAGCAACAAGAAGCTGACGGCATCGGCTATCAACCACACGTGGCTGACCTTGCCGACTGGCTACAAGTGGCGCCAACGCCAGTGCACAAAATTATGATTATGGCGGAGGCTGCTGTGATTCAAGCAATCGAGCAACGACTACAAACGTCTGAATTTGAGGACTTAGCCGTTTATCGTTCTAAGGCGACGTATCTAGAAATCGTGGCCACCGGTGTCACCAAAGCCGCTGCTTTGAAAAAACTGTTGGCGGATGAACAACTCACAACAGCTGAAACGCTGGGGTTCGGCGATAACTTCAACGATGTTGCGATGCTCCAAGAAGTGGGCGTCGGAGTGGCGATGGGCAACGCGCCTCAAACTGTTAAGGATACCGCGGATATGGTAACGACTGATAATGATCATAATGGTATTCAACTAACCTTAGCACGGTATTTTGCTGATGTAACGCGTTAATTAGTACGTTCGGCTGAGAAACGTTAAAATAATACAAAAGAGGAAGTCCCCAATATGTGGGCTTCCTCTCTTTGCTGTATCCAAAATAGTGTCTGATGGATAGCTGGCTTATTATGAGCGCGCTAAGATTTCTTGAATGGCCGCACTAGCTTCCAATGGTTGATGTCCCAAGACATTTGCCAAGTCTGCTGACGTTTCAGCTAGGGCACCATCATTGATTGGAGCTTGAAATGAGGCAAATAAAGCAGCGGTATCATAATCGAGGCCAGTCGCTTCAAGGGATTGCGTGTATGCTTCCTGACTGACTTGCGTAATCTTAAATCGGTTACCAGTTGCTTTTTGAAGTGCTTGACCGAGTTCGGCATAGGTGCGAGCTGCTCCTGCAAATTCGTACACTTCTTGAGGATCTTCTGCCATCAAAACGTTCGCGGCAGCCGCTGCGTATTCTCGTTCCAAGGCCCAGCCAGCCGTATTGTTAGCCCAATACAGGGCTTCTTGATTATGATTGCCGCTTTGTAAGAATCCCATTTCGTTTTCCAAATACCAGTTGTTGCGCAGAAAACTGTGCGCAATATTGGTCGCTGTAATGGCATTTTCGGTCGCACGATGGTCACTAGCGAGGGCACTAACTGCTGTCTGTGCGTGGGGGAAACTAGTGTAGGCGACAAATTTAACATGTGCGGCGTTGAGTGCGGTCACGACATTTTTATGAGCAGTGGCCCGGTCAACGGGACCGCCGGGTTGTGAGGAGACGAAGAGCACGCGTTCGACATCTTCGAAGGCTTTCGTCATGGCGTCGACATCATCATAATTTCCGATTCGAATTGGATTATCAGGAAATAGTTGCGTGGCTTTGTCCTGATTACGAGCAATTACTAACACATTTTCAGGACCGATTTTAGCATTAAGCGTACTAACGGCACTTTGGCCAAACTTGCCAGTAGCGGCAGTGACAGCATATTTCATAAGTAAAACATCCTTTCAGCTTGCTGTATCAATAAAAATTACAGTAATCAGCTTATCACATGTAACTTCAAAGTCAACAACTTTGCTTGCAACAATTGGAAAGACTGCTACTTATACGCCGAATATCGGTTGGTTTCCTAGAGAAATAATGGCTGTGATTCTGTCGTAATGTGTTACTAATGTAGTTTCACCATGGATTTTGGGTTGCCCGCAATAGCCGCCGTTTTTGATTCATGTCCAAAAAAATAGGATTAAACAACATTGCGTTATCTAATCCTATTGATGAAAATCAGTGGTAAATGATGTGGCGTTATTTATTATTCAGCGAAGTCAAAATCCGCTGCGCGACCTGGCTGTTAAAGTCGTTGGTCTGCAAGTGTTCGAAGACTTCTCGCATAATGTGCATCAGTTGTTCGTCTGACAATCCTTGAGCAGACAAGGTATTCAGCATGACTTGCAAGAGATCTAGGGGCAATACTGGACGCTGGTCAGGATGGGCGCTGAAAAATTCCTGTACCGCTTGGTCGTGTAATTGCCAGTATACGGGGTTTTGCACGTCGTCGAAAATCGTTTTGAGTTGTTCCAGCGCCGGGGTCAACGGAATGTTTTTGGCGATGATCGTCGTCAACACGCCATCACGGGCTGGAATGCGAACATCCGCCACGTAATCCTTTAACAATAAGAAGTGCGTCTTGAACGGTGGCCGTAGTGTAAAGGTCATCGTGAGTGCAATTTGGCTATCAGTAGCTGCCATGGAGATTCCCCCTTCGAAAAAATAAATTAATTAATGGCGTTTCGTAAAGCGTACGACCGCCTCACAGCGCGCCGTTTGCGGGAACATATCGATCGACTGAATGTAGTCGACTTGGTAGCCGCGCGTCAATTCTTGTAAATCACGCGCAAGGGTCGATGGATTACAAGAAATATAGACGAGTTTTTCGGGTGCGCTTTGTAAGATAGCGTCGATTAACACGCCGTCCAGGCCGGTACGTGGTGGGTCGACGACCATCGCGTCCGGTGTGAATCCGCTGGCTAACCATTGTGGCAGTAAGACTTCGGCTTCGCCAACTTCGTAGTGGGCGTTCGTGATTTGGTTGCGTTTCGCGTTAGCGTTGGCATCCGCAACCGCGGCCGGAATCGTATCCATACCCCGAACTTCTTTGGCGACATCCGCGAGTGACAGGCCAATCGTTCCGACCCCCGAATAAGCGTCGACTAAGGCCTCGTTAGGTGCTAAGTCGAGTGCTTCGCGTGCCAACCGATACAACTTCTTGGTTTGTTGCGGATTCAGTTGGAAGAATGCCCGTGCAGACAGGTCGAAGACTAAGCCGTCGAGTTCTTCCGTAATCGTTGGTTTACCAGCGAGTAAGGTGGTTTGATCACCCCATATGAGGGACGTCTTACCAGCGTTAACGTTTTGCATGACTGAGACGACCATTGGTAACTTTTCAGCAATCTTCATCAACAGTTGGTGCTTCTTGGGTAGCTTAGGCGTATTGGTGATGAAAACTAGTTGGACTTCACCAGTTGCGGCGGCTTCGCGAACGACCAACGTTTTAACGATGCCTGAGTTGTGAGTTTCATCGTAAATCGGCACTTCGAGTTCTTCTAACCAGGCGACGACTTGACGCATCACCGTCATGGTTGCTGGCATTTGAACGGAACAAGTCGGTAAGTCGACTAGGTCATGACTATTTTCTTTGTAAAGTCCGGCGGCGACGTGACCATCGATCATCCGAACTTGAAATTGGGCCTTGTTGCGGTAGGCATACGGGTCAGCCATGCCAATCGTTGGCCGGACGTCGTAGTGGCGATAACCGGCTGGTCGATATTTTTCGAGTGCTTGGCGAATCAAATCTTGTTTGAACGTTAATTGTGCCGGGTAGTCGAGGTGTTCGAGCTCGAAACCACCCACTTCGCCCGCGTAGACGTCTTGTGGATCGACGCGGTCCGGGCTTGGTTTACGAATACTGCGAATTTTAGCTTCCAAATACCGCGGATGGACTGCGGTGACTTCAGCGACCACGACTTCTTCTGGTAGGGCGCCTTTGACGAACGTAATGACGTGCTTATAGTAACCGATTCCTTCGCCATTGATGCCGAGGCGCCGAATCGTGAGTGGAAAACGTTGGCCGATCGTAACGGTCGACTGCACCTTCTCGGCCGGTTGCTGCCGGCGTCGATCATTGTGTGATCGGGATTGGTGCGAATAATGGTTAGATTGTGGCATAAGTTTAATTTTGACCTCGTTTTTCTGTGAACTGTGTTAACTCCCATTATAGCATGGCGGGAAAGCGACAATCACTGAGTAGTTTTCATTGAAAGCCGATACATTATCAGGTTATAATGATTCTAATCTAATAACGGGGGTGGCTAGAAATGAAGGCGTTAATTTCGTTGTCACAAGTTAATTATCAAGTTGCGGACCAGCACATTTTGCATGATATTAATTGGCAGATTCCGGCGGGGGCTCACATCACGTTGACCGGGCCGTCGGGGGGCGGCAAGAGTACTTTATTGCGAATCATGGCGGCCATGATTTCGAAAACGAGTGGTGACTTGCAGTTTGAGGGCCGACCGATTGAAAGTTACGACCCCATTATGTATCGGCGGCAAGTCTCGTATTGTTTCCAACAACCGACCTTATTTGGCGAAACGGTGGCGGACAACTTGGCCTTTCCCTATCAGATTCGCAAACAACCAATGGATACCAGCCGCGTCGTGACGGCTTTACAGAACTTTGGTTTGTCAGAACGGACCTTACACCAACCCGTCACCGAGCTTTCCGGTGGGGAGCGGCAACGGGTGGCCTTGATTCGAAATGTCTTATTTTTACCGCAAGTCCTACTTCTAGACGAAGTGACCGCGGGATTAGATGAAGCGAATAAAGATATTGTCCACCAGTGGTTACGGCGACTTAATGAGCAGGAACACGTCACGACCATCATGATTACGCACGATACGACGGAGATTGCCGCAGCCGACCAGCTCGTGAAAGTTGTCGATGGACGCTTGGAGGTGCACGCATGAATTTAGCAGTTAATAACACATCGTTGTTTCTCGCAGCCATGTTAGTCTTAGTTGCGCTCGGGATTAGCTTGTGGCAAAAATTGGGCTTAGACAAGGACATTATTATTGGTGTCGTTCGCGCAGTCGTTCAGTTGTTCATTGTCGGCTACTTGTTGAAGTACATTTTCCGCGTTAATAATTTATGGCTGACGCTAGCGATGATGGGCTTCATTATCTTTAATGCGGCGTGGAATGCGAAAAAACGTGGCCCGGGCATCGACCACGCGTTAGGAATCTCACTATTAGCCATCTTTGTCAGCACCGGCGTGACGTTGGGCGTACTCGTTTTATCAGGAGCCATCAAGTTTATTCCGTCCCAGATGATCCCGATTTCTGGGATGATTGCGTCGAATTCGATGGTCGCGATTGGGTTGGCCTACCGTAGCTTAAATAGCCAATTCCACGATCAACGTCAGGGCGTGCTGGAACGACTGGCACTCGGAGCGGGCTTGTTAGATGCCTCGATTGCCATCGTCCGCGAAGCGATTCGTACTGGAATGTCGCCCACGATTGATTCTGCCAAAACGGTCGGGTTGGTCAGTCTGCCAGGTATGATGTCTGGGCTGATTTTTGCCGGTGTCGATCCTGTGCGGGCCATCAAGTACCAAATCATGGTGACATTCATGCTCTTGTCAGCGACGAGTTTGGGCTCGATTATCGCGTGCTACTTGGCTTACCGCAACTTCTATAATGCCCAGAAACAATTGAAGTAATGTGATGGCCATGCAGCTTGGGTGGGTCATTGCTGGTTTTAGGCTAAATGATGACAATTATCAAATCAGTTAGGCCGAAGTAATGGTTCCTGATTGCAGTCCCGCGGCGACTCCGATATGATGGGAGCTGAATAAAACGTTATGCGGGGGTGTTGATGTGAATAATGCGGCAGTGTGGGTCCCAGTTCCAGCCGTGTTTTACTGGGGTTGGCTAGTGCCAATCTTCTTTGGGACTGGCTTTGGGTGGCGGTACCATCGCGATAAAGTGCGCTTAGGTAACGGCATCTGGTTTTCGCTATTTTTCTATTCCTTTTTAACCATGTTAGCCGTGACGATTCTCGGCAGTAATATTCATTGGCTGATCATCGTCAGTGGCACACTATTTGTATTACTGTTGAGTTTGATTGGGCTGATTTTTGCGTTACAGGCCTTTCTTCTACTGTGGAACGCTTGGATTATGTGGCGCCATGAGAGCCATACCTTGGCCAATATGTTGACCTTGTATCTGGGGTTAGCGATTCTGATTTTGCCATTTATCGGCAATCGGGTGAGTCAGTATGTCCCACAACCAGTCAGCCATTTCATGGCGATTTTTCCAAACCTTGTAATACTCTATGTGGGATTTTGGTTCTATAACTATTTGACGATGCTGACGATTTATCAATTTAACTGGCCGCGATTACGGCAAGATTACATTATTGTCCTGGGGGCGGGCTTGCTGGATGGTAACCGGGTCTCACCATTGCTAGGTCAGCGGATCATGCGTGGCTTGCGATTTTATCAAAAGCAACAGCGCAAGACGCAGCATCCCGCCATCATGATTTTTTCTGGTGGTCAGGGTGGCGACGAGACAGTCCCAGAAGGCCAAGCGATGCTAGATTATGCGATTGCCCATGGTTTGCCGGCGTCGGCTGGTTGGGCGGAGACGAAGTCCAAAACGACGCTGCAAAATATGCAGTTTAGTAAGCAATTGATTGACCAGGGCCCAATCAAGCAACCGCGCACGGTTTTTGTAACGAATAACTACCATACGCTGCGAGCAGGGATGTTTGCCAAGCAAGCGGGGCTCAAAGCGGATGGCATCGGAGCGCGCACGGCACGGTTCTTCTTGCCTGATGCGATCCTGCGAGAATACATTGCCATCTTCGTCCGCAATAAGTGGTGGCACGCGCTGGCGGTGGTAGGACTGTTGATTATGTCGCTACTGCTGGTGTGGTTTGATGCTTATTATGCTGGGTGATGACAGAACGGCTCGTTATACGCCCGGGTTAAAGTCGGTAGCGACAATCGTTTTAGTGAGCTAGGTCCAGATAATGCTAGATTAAAAGTGGCGCCTCAAGAATTGATTGCAAAATTCTTGAAGCGCCACTTTAGGTTTTCGGTGGATCAAAATGAACAAGTTGTTGGCCGTAGTTGGTCGGGGTCGTGTATGTGTTAGATACCAAGAATCGTATTGAACACGCTTTGCGGTAATTTGATAGTGTTCTTGGTAGCACGCCGTTTGTTCGCGCTTTGGCGGCGTAACAGGGCGGCCTTCTTGGAAACGCTATGCTTGTCACCGTTGACGGCCGCATTTTTACGTAATGGCGGCACATCCACGCGCGCTAGGACTTTCCCTTCGACGATCGCCTGAACGGGTGTTGGATATAATTGGCGTGGCACGGTTGATTTCAGCCCAATGACTAATTGCTGGGTCATTTGTGGCGCGTCTTCGCGATGAACGACGAAGGTGAGCGCGTCCACGGGGGCGTAGTTGATATCGACTTCTACTTTGACGAGATCACTCACTTCATTATCGTAAAAGGTCGTGTTGAGACTTGCAAACCCATGTGAGACGGATTTGAGTTCAGAGAAGAAGTGGGACGCGATTTCAGACAACGGAATTTTGACCACAGCAACGACTAGCTCGCCATTGTTCGATAAGTCGATTAGGGTCCCTTTGTGTTGTTCAGCGAGCTTCAGTACCGCGTTCAAACTAGCATCGGGCGTCGTAATTTCGGCTTTCATGAAGGGTTCTTCGACGTGCTCGATCAAGCTGAAAGCGGGAAATTGCACTGGATTGTTGACGACGACGTGCTGCCCGTTTTTGAGCGTCACGTGATAGGTCACATTCGGCGCGGTCGTCAGAACATCGATGCCATACTCATCCTGCAGTCGCTCACGGATGATCTGAAGGTGAAAAGCGCCCAGAAAGCCACAACGAAAGCCGACGCCGAGCGCTTCTGACCGTTCTTCAACGAATGTAAACGAGGGGTCGTTCAAGTTCAATTTTTGGACGGCCGCTTTGAGTGCGGGGAAATCATTGTTTTGCGGATACAAGCCAGCGAAGACCATTGATTTTGCAGGTTCGTATCCGGGGAGGGGCTGACTAGTCGGTGTCTCCGCGGATGTTAGGGTGTCGCCGACGCGAATTTGTTTGGGGTCTTTGATGCCCGTGACCACGTAGCCCACATCGCCGGCATGTAAGCTGGTTTGGGGCAACATGTTCGGTGTCATGACGCCAATTGATTTACTGGTGAAATGACAGTCAGCAGCCATTAAATTGAGCGCTTGTGGGGACTTGAGTTGACCGTCAATCAGTCGAACGTAGGCGATGACGCCTTGGTAAGGGTCGTACAGCGAGTCGAATACTAAGGCCTTTAGCGGAGCGGCGGCATCTCCAGTGGGTGCGGGGAGCCGGGTCCGAATGGCTTCTAAGACGGCGGGAACGCCTTGGCCCGTTTTGGCAGAGATCAATAAGACTTGGTCTGGTGTAAACGCTGAATCGAGGTCGTGTAATCCTGCTAAGGCAGCTTCGATATCAGCTGAGGCTAGGTCGACTTTATTGAGCACGGGGATCAGTGGCAAATGGTGCTTTTTGGCAATGCGATAATTGGCGATGGTTTGGGCTTGGACGCCCTGAGTCGCATCGACTAATAAAATTGCACCCTCTGTCGCTGACAAACTTTTAGCCACTTCATAATTAAAATCAACGTGCCCCGGGGTATCAATTAAATTGTATTCGTATTCCTGCCCATCTTCGGCCTGATAATAATTGCGAACGGTCCGTGCCTTGACTGTGACGCCATGGGCTTGTTCAACTGCCATATCATCTAACAGCTGGGCCCGTTGTTCGCGCGTGCTGACAGTCTTGGTCAGTGCCATGATTTGGTCTGCCAAGGTCGATTTGCCGTGGTCAATATGGGCGATAATAGCAAAGTTACGAATATTGCGCTGGTTCATTTTTTCGAAAACTCCTCTAAATATTGGATTAAATAAAATTTGATCTGTTGTTGTGCTTCAGGGACCAGTTGGATTTCAAAATCCGGATAGGTCCGTGCTAACTTCTGGTGATTAAAACTCGTCAACGAGGCCATGTTCATGAGACCGCTGATGATGCCGCTTTGCACGATAAATAGGTGACTGAACTGGGCCTGTGCCAACAAGTTGTCGGTTTGGACCACTAACTGTTGACCCAAGCGCTGGCTGACGGCATACAACGCATCTCGTTGTGCGATGGTCTCGGCCATGTTCGCTTTACCTTCAAGGATGGGCCCGCGAATCGCATTCAAACGAATCAAAACGTCATGCTGCTCGATCAATCGTTTCGTCTGCTCGACCATCCAGGCGATATACTCAGATGCTGAAAAGTTTGCTTCTTGTGTCAGTGCTGCAATTAGCTGCTCAAAATAGCGCTGGTAATCTTCCAACAAGATGGTCATGAACAGGTCTTCCTTGGTGGCAAAGTAGCGAAACGTCGTGCCCTTAGAACTACCCACAGTTTCAGCAATCTGCTGCATCGTAATTTCCGTATAGCTGTTATGAGCAAACAAATCGATGGCGGCCTGCATGATTGCCTGCCGTTTGGCCGCTTTTTGGTTGGGGGTGTAAATATTAGCCATGCTGAACACCTTCTTTTTAAAAATGACTGGTGGTTATCTTTGGATAGGGTACACCAAAAATAACTGGTGGTCAATTTTGATGATCAATCTAGTGGAAGCTAAGCAGTCTGGTCGAATATGGAAGTATAGTTCCATATTTTAGAAAGTTGGGTGTAAATGGAAGTATAGTTCCATATTTGAGAAAAATGAGTCTAAATGGAAGTATACTTCCATATTTAACAAATGACAGCTAAAATGGAACTATACTTCCATTTCAGAAATTAACCGCTAAATCCAAAAGTGAGGTGCTGTCCATGATTAAGCGTGCGGAATATCTAAAAAAACTCATTCAATTTCGAGATACCGATTTGATCAAGGTTATCACGGGCGTTCGGCGCTCCGGTAAGTCGGTTCTGTTGATGCAATATCGAGATTACTTAAAGTCCCAAGACGTTGCCGACAATCAAATTATTTATTTGAACTTTGAAGAATTGGAACTTTTGAGCGTGCGTACTGCTGACGCGTTAGTCAAAGTATTACAGCCTAAGCTGGATAAGCAACGCCACCAATATATCATGCTGGACGAAATTCAAATGGTCGACGGCTGGCAGACGGTGGTCAACGGTATTCGCGTCAGTTATGATTGCGACATTATTGTGACTGGTTCTAATGCAAAGATGTTGTCTGGTGAACTAGCAACACTCTTAAGCGGGCGTTATGTGGAGATTCCCATTTATCCATTTTCATTTAAAGAATTTTTAGCAGCTAAGGAGATCACGTCCGATTCACGTGAGGTGGACCAAGCGTTTTTGGCCTATGAAAAGTACGGTGGCTTCCCACTCGTTACCTTAAGTCCGGTAGCGCTGAAAGATGACATTTTATCGAGTTTGTATGACACGATTACGTTAAAAGACGTCGCAGAGCGAGCACAGGTTCGTGATATTATCTCACTGCGAGCGCTAGTCGCGTTTTTAGCCGATAATATCGGTCAATTAGTCCAACCTGCCAAGGTTGCGGGCGTATTGAAGAATGAAGGCATCTCGATTAGTAATCATACGGTTGAAAACTACCTACAGTTGCTAGAAGATGCGTTCTTATTCTACCGGGCGCGACAATACGATTTACGTGGCAAGAAGTATCTGAGAACTGCTGGTAAATATTTTATCGTGGATCCCGGGTTGCGACGGACGGCAATCGGTCGGCGGCCAGGCAATTATGCTGGTCAGCTTGAGAACGTGGTCTACGTAGAATTACATCGACGGGGCTACACAGTAGACGTTGGCAAAATGAACACGAAGGAAATTGATTTTGTGGCCCGTAAAGTTGACCGCGTTTTATACGTTCAAGTATCTTATGAAATCCCGGCCAATAGTCGTGAAACTGATGATTTACTGCAATTACGAGACAATTACGAGAAGTTATTGATCACGCAACGACATTATCCAGACATTCACGATGTTGACGGGATTCCGGTCATTAATATCGTAGATTGGTTATTACGTGATGCCCCTAGTGAGATGTAAACCAGGTTTAGCGGAACAAGCCACGCCGAAATGCTCATTTTATGACGATTTAGTTATACCGGCGCTTCAAATAATCGCGCAATGCTGCCGGTATCTGCACCACCGTGACATCTTCACCGAGAAACTGCAACCAATCACCAAAGAAGGCAATTTCATCAGTTGTTGATGGTAGGTAGTGTCTCAAAATGCCTTGCATTTGGTAGGGATCGGTGTAGGCAAGTGAGAGTGAGAATGGGTGGTAACGTTTAAAACGGCTGACGGCGGTCGCCCCGAGTTGTAGCACGACATTTGGTTTGGGTGTGGCCGCTTTTAATTTGTCGGCAATCGTCTGGGGATCCAAATCGTTCTGTGCGGCTGCCACGCCAGTAATCTTGGCTAAGGGTGATTGGACTAAAGTCGTGGTGTCTAACTTAATAAATTCAAGCCACCACTGACTTTGTTCATGATATAGATGGGTAACGGCAATTTGATAGGTTTGACCGTGATTATCCGTGATCTGCATACACTGGCTGATAAGTAGCTGTTGAATTAGGGCCTCGAGGACGGGGTCAGGTAAGTCAGCGCGGTCAAGTAAGTTGGGATTTTGGGGATGAGTCCCATCAAAGACTAATTGTTGACTCAGGACTAGTAAATCGTCTTGTTGGGTGATTGGAATTAGACCAAGCAACTTTTCAGTAACGGTCCGACGGCTAGTGAGGTAAGGCAGCTGTTGGTTGCGGGTTGCCATAAATGCAATGAACATCATTTTGATTTCGTCGGTCGTAAAATGAATGGCTGGGAGCACTTGATTACGCATGACCACGTAGCCACCGTTGCGACCTGGTTCGGATACGAGCGGTAGTCCTAAATCTTCGATTGTCCGAACATAACGAATAGCGGTTGAACGCGAAATGTCGAATTCTTGCATCAGTTCTTTGAGTGTAAACTGGGAGCGGTTGTTGATATAGCGCATAATTAAATTAATGCGAGTTGTTTTATTCATCGGAAACCTCCTCTTAAATTAATGCTCTTGAATTAAAGGTGTCATTTTTTGATACGGTTTGTTGCTATTATAAAGGCAATCAAACGGAATACCAAGGTAATTCCCAGAAAGTAGGATTAATTATGACAACTTATCAAATTGAAACAAAGGAACAATTTACTGTTGTGGGCTTGGAACTGACGATTAAGAGTCAGTTCAATGATTTTGCCGGAATTAGTCGTGAAAAGGCTGATTTTTGGCAACGCATCGAGGCGGATGGGGCGTTGGCCGAACTCAAATCTGGCGCCAAAGATGATTGTTTGTACGCGGTAAATGAAGCCGTCAATAATAAGATGATGTACTATGCAGCTGTTTTGCCCAAAAACGATACCCTCCGTGCTGACCGACGCATTGATTTTCCTAGTGGGCCTTATCTAGTCGTTACGGGAAGTGCAACGTCCCAAGATGAATTGGCTGGCCAACTAACTGGCGCTGTCTTTGGCGAGATTTTACCCCAACTGACCAGTCATCGTTATGTTGGTGGTCCCAACGCGATTCAAATCCAAGCTGTTGGTGACCAATTCAAAGGCGTCGCATTAGTCCCAGTCGTTGCCAACTAGGCCGCTTCAGTTCAGTCGCTGATTACTAAACATGTCAAAAAGCGCGTTCAGACCAAGTTCCTAAACAGGTCTGAACGCGCTTTTGGGTTTGGTGAGAAATCAAGGGTGGTTAATTACTGCTGGTAACCGTAATATCGCCGTCGTTGGTTGAAAGTCGATACTGGCTGGCAGCGGACGGATTCACTTGGTAGACGCCGTTGTCATTGGCATGGTGGCCGAAGATATTGAGGTCGCCGTCGCTGGTGTTAGCGTGAATCCCCGTTGTCCGGGGTGCCGTTCCACGGATGTCGCCGTCACTGGTTGAAGCCGACAGACTGTCTGTGATCCGATTATTATTGAACAAGATGTCGCCATCACTAGTAGTCATCCGCAGGGCTTTGAACCGGTTGTTGGTCAGGTGAATATCACCTTCATCGGTCGTGATTTTAGAAGCTGCGGTGGTGAAGTGGCTGTTAGTGACGCTGACATCGGGGTCACCGGCAATTTGCAGACTAGGGGCCGAGACCCGTGATAAACGGATGTTGCCACCTGATAACGCCATGGACTGATTGATTTTAACGTTGCTCAAATTAACGTCAGCATCATCGTTGAACACGTTTAATTGGTCGACAGTCACATTTTGTAAGGACAGGTTGCCGGTCTGATCGGATTCAGCGGTCACTTTTTCAACCGTAGTCCCCTTAGGAACCGTAATGGTCGTCGTATCGGTATATTGACCAGCGTTGCCGAACATGAAGCCGACACTGTGCGAATCGTCGGCAGTCGAGGTAATCGTCAAATGCCCGTGACTAGTTTTGATTTTTGGAAACGTGCGGGCGGCCGTCACGGTAATCTTGGTGCTCGTCCCTTGCTTGATGATGATATTGCTGCTGGTATCAAGCGTGATTTCCTTCAACTGACTAACGTGGTAACTACGACTGCGATGACGCACGATATGAAAGCCTTGTTCCCAATAAATGCTTTGAATCCCGTTATTAGCGATGCCAAACATCGTTAAGATGAGGCCCAACACTAATAAAACAACGCCAATTCTAATTGTCTTTCGCATGATGACGACCTCCTCTCTCTGCACGATTCTTCTTGACGAACCGGTGGTATAAGTTTTGCACGATTTTGGCGATCCCTTGAATAATCAAACTGATGAGCCAGATGAAGAGTGGCATGATCAATAATTCCGCACCAATAATCGCGAGTCCGCTACCGAGATAGAATAGGGCAACCCAGAGTGACTGACCGAAGACCCCGATTCCAGCGGTCAACATGGCGAAAGCTAATAGGGTGACGGCTACTAGGATGGCACCGACCGCGATAATAACGGCAAAGGCCGACACGGCGATGGCAAAGAACACGGCCAGAATTGTAATCAGGGCCGGAATGGTGATTGGCGTTGAGAGTAATGCCAGAACAATCAACCAGATCGTGCGGACGTTAGCTTGTGATTTTTGCCGTTTGGATGTATTGGCACTGAGATTCTCGTTGAAGCGAATGGAATAATCCGCCAGCACCTTGCGCGCTAACTGCTTGGGTAACCCTAATTCAGCCACACAGTCATCGTAATTGTCGATGCCCGCGTCGAGCAGATATTCGCGATAAAATTCAACAACCTCATCGCGTTCGTCGTCGGTCAGCTGAACGAGTAAGGCTTCAAATTTGGATAAGTAGTCGTTCATCGGTGATCCTCCCCCTGTAATAGTTGATTGATAGCTAGGTAATACGTCTGCCACTCGGTCTGAATCGTGGCCAGTTGGGTCAACCCCGCGCTAGAAATTTGATAATAACGGCGGTTGCGCCCTTGATAGGCCTGGTCATAAGTGGTGACCCAGCCATTCTTTTTCAGTCGTCGTAACACTGGGTACAGTGTGGATTCAGAGACCTTAATGGCTGCCTGTAGTCGCTGGGTCAGTGCATAACCGTAGTAATCCTGGTCTTTAAGACAAGCGAGCACGCAGCCGTCGAGAAGCTCAGAACTGATTTGAATCGCCATTATTATCCCTCCTGTTATATTATACGTCGTATAGTATCGTTCACAGAGTAGTATACAGGTCGTAGTTGGGGATTGTCAAACGGGAATCGTGAGTTGTTGATCCTTGGCAGCTAGGGGATTTTGGATAACTAAAACAGGGCAATCAGTTGGCCGGTTGTTTGTTGCGTCTAGACTGCCAATTAAGCCGGAGTCAGTGGGGACAACCTATTAAACGGTAAATCGTGATACTAGCGTGATCGTCAACAATTTGCGGTCACACAAAAAGACGGTCAAGAAGATCGGCCGCCATTTTAACTAATAACACGTTAATAGAATAGGCAAAACAAACTGGTTTCTGTCAGAATGCTGAAAAGAAACCAATCACGAAGACAATCAGTAGAATCGCCCACCAGTAACCAGCTAAGAAGTCCCAAATGTTCATTTTGCCTAATTTACGGACGTAGCGGTTGTGCTTGGGGTCAAAGACGAATTCGGTCGAATCGACTTTTTCTTCCGGTTTTGCGCCAAAGACCAGTGTATCTAAACCGACGTTAAAGATATCGGTGAGCTTAATCAAGTTGGTGAGGTCGGGGGTTGAATCACCGGCTTCCCACTTTGAAATCGCCTGGCGCGAGACAAATAGTTTCGTCGCTAAGTCGTCCTGGGTCGTGTTAGTTGATTTGCGAAGTTTTTTTAGTTGGGTGGGGAATTGATTCATGGTAGCGTCCTCCAAATAAGTAGTGTTAGAAATATTTTTTTCTGAAAATCAAGTAGCCTAAAGTAACGAACAGTAAGGTGTAGCACAAGGTTCCCGTTAGTAATTGTGCGTTGGATAACTGGCTCGTCGCATAGTAGGTCACGTAGTTATAGTATTCCCGAGTTAGGTTAATCATGTTGAATGGATTCCATTTGATAAGCGGCAGCCAATCCCGGTAATTTAAAAGTGAACTAGAGACAAATTGGCCCATAAAGACAATCAGCAGGCTGATAATCGTTACGGTGGCATTACTGTTGATCAGGCACGAAAGTAAGAAAACTAAACTAATGATGAACATTGTCGTTAGTAAATCCACGCCAACGGTTTTCAACATATTTTCCCAGAGTGGCTCATGGTAAAGGTAAATGGTGGACCAGGACACGTGCGAGTTTAAGGGCGCATATCTGAGGCCAATCGTAAATAAGATGGCGATGGCGTGGAGAAAACAATCGTAGCAGAACAGCACCAGATATTTGGAGAGGTAAACAATCGCTTTATTGGGTGATTTGGTTAATAAGGTTAGAATCGCGTTGTTTTGAAACTCCATCGAAAAGGTCGTCGCGCCCACCACGACTAGTAATAAGATGATCCAGTCCGGCGAGTTGTAGTTTGTCACAGTTAATAGCTTACCTTCATTGTAACCGATTCCGTATCCGGTGATCACCATTAAAAGCAATAAGATAATTGGTGCCCACCACGTGATTTTTCGATGGCCTAGTTTGTAGAACTCTTGGTAGAGATTGCGGCGCAACATAACGAGGCTCCTTTCAAAATTAATTAAATCGCACGAACTTTAAATTGATGATAGCCAATTATTAGAAAGATGATGCTATAGACGAGCGTTCCGAGAACGAGTTGGCTATTTGTTAACAGTGACAGGTCTGCATAAGCTGGTGATGATAATTGCTGGGTCACAAAGACCATGTTGAAGGGGTTCCACTTTAGAATGCCTGCTAATGACGAAAAGGTCTTGATGATTGCGACTGAGAGACTGGCACCCCAAAAGACGATGATTAGGCCGATACCAATGACGGCGGCGTTGACCTGAATCACCATTAGTAACATGAAGGCCAACGTGATTAAGAAAAATGAGTAAAGCAGGGTGCTGGTATTATTGATCAGGACGGTCTGCACTAATTGTGGCGTCCAAGGGTAGCGGTCCCCGGTAAAAATTGGCTTTAGGATCATCGTGATTAAAGCGGAAACGACTGTCAGTAACAAGCCGTAGCCTAAAATAACGATTAGTTTAGCACCGTAAATCGCACGTTTACTAGTACTCTTGTAGACTAATGGCACAATGGTGCGGTAGCGATATTCCATTGATAGAAATGCGGAACCGACCGCAATCAAAATGAGTGTTATCCACTGGGGTGCCCCAAATTCAAACGTGATAAGTTGGGATGATAGTCGTGTCGTTTGGCCACTGTAAATCATCAAAAGGGGTAGGACTAGGAGGCCCCACAAACCGTTCTTTTGATGAATAAACTTATATAATTCAATCCTGAGATTAGTTTTCATGATGAAGGCCTCGTTGGTTTTCCAGGATAGTAACGATCAGTTTTTCAAAACTCGTTTCGACTGGTGTCAGCTCAGTTAAGTAGAGGTCGTCTTGACGCAGAATCTTTTGACTATTAATTCGGTCAGCTTGCTTGATAATCAAATAAGGGGCCTCGACTGTAAATGCCACCTGCGCATTTTGAAGTGCGGTTATCGTTCGTGATGGATCGTTTGTCAGTAATCGATACTGCGTTTGATGGAGCTGGTTAAAGGTGATGATTGGCTGATTAATGATAATTTGGCCGTTGTTGACGAGAATGATGCGGGTCATGATTTTCTGCAACTCACTTAAAATATGGCTACTAATCAGAAAAGTCGTCCCCTGAGCTGCATGTTGCTTGATCAGATTTCTTACTAAAATCGTCGCTTCAATATCGAGACCATTCATCGGTTCATCTAGAATGACGAGTTGTGGCTGATTCAGCAGGGCAATGGCGATCCCTAATTTTTGCTTCATACCCAAGGAGTAATCTTTGGCTGGTCTGTCAATGTAGGGCGTTAATTCTAATTGTGTTACTAACTGCATCAGGTCAGTCTGGTCATGCGAGTATAACGTTAGGTTTTGCCGGCCTGTGAGGAACGGGTAAATGGCCGGATGCTCGATCAAGGCACCGACGTGGGTTAACGCGCTATGATTATTTTCGGTGACCAGCATTTGATTAATGCGAATCGTCCCAGTAAATTTTGTTAATCCCAGAATGGTTTTCATAATGGTAGTTTTACCCGCACCATTTGGTCCAATCAGCCCGACAATCTGACCTGGTGAAATATCAAACGTCGCGTGCATTACTATCGGTTTTCGTCGGATAAAGGTACTAACGTCTTGAAGCTCTAACATTATCCATCATCTCCAAATTCTAAGTTGATTTACGATTGAATGCTTCAATCGCTTCGCTACATCCAGCGTGGCTTTTTACCCCGTTACCTTCAAGCGGTTAAACGTAACATGGCCGCAAATGAAAGGAGAAGTAGCGCAACTTGGCGTGGCATAAAGGCACCGAAATGCTGGTGTGACGCGGTTAGATAGGTTGCCCGGTAATTATCAAACAAGATGATCTGAAACAGGTGATGAGACCAAAAAGTCCCACTAGAAAACTTCTAGTGGGACTTTTCAGTCGTGTTTTGCTTTAGCTAACCAGACAACTTATTTATCCGTCACGTTGCCACCAAAGTACTTGTTAGAAAGTTTCTTCAAGGTCCCGTCTTTCCGGAGTTCTTGAATGGCTTTGGAGATTTGTTTTTGGAGTTTGGCGTGCTTCTTAGTGAGGATGGCGCCAATCTTTTGTGTCTTGATTTCAGAACCGCCACTGATCAATTTCAAGTTGGCCTTTGGGTTCTGCTTGAAGTAAGCGTAGAAGGCTTCCCGTGAATTGATGGTCCCAGCGACACGGCCTTGATTGACCAGGTCGATCGATTGCTGGAAGCCGTCAGTTGGCGTCACGGTCGCGCCTAAACGTTTCGCGTCGGTCGCATTATTACTGGTCGTCGTTTGGGCGACTTTCTTACCCTTAATGTCTGTGATCTTATTGATGGATGAATTCTTCTTAACGGCCAATTGTGATTTCGAATAGATATAAGGCGTTGAGAAGAGGTACTTTTGTTTACGTTGTGCCGTTTCGGCAATGTCGTTGATGACCACGTCATACTTATCGACATCGAGTCCGGCAATCAGTGAATCAAACTTGGTTGGGACGAACTTGGCTTTTAAGCCTAATTTCTTGGCAACCGCTTTGCCGAGGTCGACTTCAAAGCCGGTCAACTTGCCGTCTTTGCGGTAACTGTAAGGTTGGAAGGTGCCTTCCAAACCAATTGTTAAGGTGCCACTCTTCTGCAAGTCTAACTGACTGCTGGCTGAAGAAGATTTGGAAGAACTAGAGCTGCCGCAAGCCGTTAAGGTCACGGTCAATGCAAGTCCAAAAAGTGCTAACGCAATGGTTTTAAGCCATTTTTTCATGAAATTACCCCCGTAATGTGTTGTGATTAAAAAAATCAGCAGTCATCCTGTCAAAAAGGACGACTGCTGATCGTGGTACCACCTTAGTTTCCAAGCGCGTGCACGACGCCTGGCTCTATGAGTTAATTAACTCAGTACGCTAACGGGTACGACACGTCACTGGCTTGCAACTGCTCACCAGCACCATTTAGAGACCATCTTCGCGGCATAATCCGACCGTTTCTCACCAACCAACGGCTCGCTAAGCGTGATTATTCCGCTACTCATCTCATCACAACGTTTTGATATTGAGGCTAGTTTACAAGAGTAAATGATAATTGTCAAATCATTTTGCCATCTTTGATTAACGATATTATCATTTTAGACAAAAAAAGACGCCCAGCCCAGGCGAGATGCGTTGGGATGGACGCCGAACAAAATCTAATTTAGTTTATTGGTTGGCCTTGTCCGAAATCGTCGTAAAGGTCATTGCGGCCAAGAAGTCGGCAATTCGTTGGGTCGGTTGTTTGAAGAATTCTGCGGGTGTGCCGTCGAATAAGATCTTACCGTCTTCGACAAACAGAATCTTGTCGGCCACCGCCCGTGCAAATTCCATGTTATGCGTCACAATGATCATCGAATCTTGTTCTTGAGCCAGCGCCAATAGCACGCGGAGGACGCCAGCTTCTAACTCAGGGTCCAAGGCACTCGTGGGTTCGTCCAGTAAAATATATTCGGGATTCATCGCGAGTGAGCGCGCGATCGCCACCCGTTGTTGTTGCCCACCAGATAGTTGGCCGGGGTAAGCGTCCGCCTTATCCTGTAAGCCGACTTTGTCCAGTAGGTCTAAGGCCGTTTTTTGGGCAGCCGCAGCGTCTTGTTTCAATACCTGTACGGGGCCTTCCATCACGTTTTTCAACACGCTGAGGTGGGGGAAGAGGTTGTAGCCTTGAAAGACCATCCCAGTCTTGCGCCGAATCGTCAGAATCGTTTTGCTCGTCAGCGGCTTAGTGAAGTCAATCGTTTCGTCGTTGAAGTGATATAAGCCGTTTTCAGGGCGCTCCAGTAAGTTGAGGGACCGGAGTAAAGTCGACTTACCAGACCCGGAAGGCCCGACGATAACGGTCGTTTGATGTTCCTTGAACTCAGTATTGATGTCAGTTAACGCCTGGTGATTGCCAAACGTCTTATTAAGATGCTCTAACTTGATCATTGTGCAACCTCCTAGTTAAGTGGCCGTAAGTAGCGGGACGTCCGTTTTTCCAAGTAGCCTTGTAGCCAGCTGAGAATCGTACATAAAATCGCGTACAGCGCGGCAACCAGCGAGTACATCACGAGTGGTTGGTAGTTCTGCGCGGCAATCTGTTGACTAACTTCGAACATTTCGATGATCGTGATTGAAGCGGCCAGTGACGTATCCTTCACCAGACTGATGAAACTGTTGGCCAGTGGGGGTAGTGAGACGCGAGCGGCCTGTGGCAAAATGATGCGTTTAAGGACTTGCGACTTAGTCATCCCGATGGAATAGGCGGCTTCCCACTGACCTTCAGGAATCGAGAGAATCGCGGCCCGAATCGTTTCAGCACAGTAAGCCCCGGTGTTTAACGAGAAGGTCGCGATACCGGCAGTCCAGGGGTCCAACTGAATCCCGTTTGGAAAAACACCCTTGATTTTGAGGTAGGGTAAACCAAAGTAGACGATAAAGAGTTGAACTAGCAGTGGTGTGCTCCGGAAGAGCCAGACGTAAAAGTTAGCGATAGCTTTGAGAATCAAGAACCAGCCGCGCCGAGTCGAGATTTTGACGAGTGCGGTAAAAACGGCCAGAATCAAACCGAGAATAAATGAAATAATGGCAATCGGAATGGTGTATTTGATCCCTGCCGCAACGATTTGAGGGGTCGATGTAACGATAATGTGCCAGATTGAATCCATAGGGTGCCTCCTGTGATAGTTAGATTATGGTGCTATGTATCCCGCGTGAATCGCGGGCGTGGTCATTACTTGTCAGTAACGTTACCACCAAAGTACTTGTTAGACAATTTCTTCAAGGTTCCATCCTTACGAAGTTCTTGGATGGCTTTTGAAATTTGCTTCTGGAGCTTTGGATGTTCCTTAGTGACGATCGCACCGATTTTTTGAACGGCAATCTGGTCACCAGAATTGATCAACTTAATGTTGGCTTTCGGGTTCTGCTTCAAGTAAGCATAGAAGGATTCCCGGGAGTTAATAGTCCCAGCAGCCCGCCCTTGTTCAACTAACTCAATCGATTGTTGGAAACTGTCGGTTGGGGTAACGGTCGCGCCTAAACGTTTCGCATCTGTAGCGTTGTTACTAGTGGTCGTTTGTGCCACTTTCTTACCCTTGATCTGGGTAATCTTGCTGATGCTTGAGTTCTTCTTGACTGCCAGTTGGGACTTAGAATAAATGTACGGCGTTGAGAAGAGGTACTTCTTCTTACGTGCAGCCGTTTCAGACATGTTATTCATCACGACGTCAAACTTGTTGGTGTCCAGTCCGGCAACTAATGAATCGAACTTCGTTGGGACGAACTTAGCTTTTAAGCCCATCTTCTTGGCGACAGCTTTACCAAGTTCAACTTCAAAGCCAGTTAACTTACCATCTTTACGGTAACTATAAGGTTGGAAGGTGCCTTCCAAACCAATCGTCAACGTCCCCGATTTTTGTAGCCCTAAGTCGCTGGACTTACTGCTACTAGAGTTGCTTCCACAGGCGGTCAACGTGACGGCTAACCCGAGCCCCAAAATCGCAACACCTAATTTTTTAACCCATGTTCTCATGATTCACACTCCTAGAAATTTTTCACGACACTCCTAGTTTATCCGAAAATGAATCTGTTAACAAAAAATAAGCATTGGATCTCCAATGCTTATTTCATAATCGGCTAGTATAGCGTTAGTGTAGCGAATCGGCGCAGGACTGTCAAACCTTTTTTGGCGGCCAAAAGGTGGTTCGTAGTTGCTACAACGGCTATTTGGCCATTGACAGCGAGGATGTGTAAAAGTTTACCCGCTAACTGGCAATCGTCACGGCGCTTCAGTCACTAGTTGGCTTGACGGTGGAAGAGGCGTCAGCCCACATGACGAACCGGCGCGATACGATTGGGACTAGATGACGAACTAGTGCTAGACCAACGCTGGCTTGGCGGCCAGCACCGGTTGGGAATGCACCATTAATATGAGTTGGTGAGCGGATGCTGTGGTCAGTCGTGGTCACTACAATCTCAGGCCACGAAAAACGATGGTATTTTCAGATCTACCTTCCTTAGAATGAAAAATGCGGCGGCAGTCGTGGTTGACCGTCGTCGCATTTTGAGTGGGCTAATTAGAATGGTGTTGCCAAGGCAGTCGTTGGTACCGTGACTTGAACCGGTTGGAGAATTTGTCCAAGTCGCTGGATGCCTTGCGTGATGGTTGCCACGTCGGAGTTGGTAAAGTTCAAGCGGAATCCGTTCGTGACTGCACGGCTAGCAAATTGGCAAGCCGCTGGGACGTAAGCGACGTGCGCCTGTGGCAGAACCACGTCATTTAATAGGGCTTTGGCGTCCACGCCAGCTGGTAAGGTGACCCAGATGAAGAAACCACCGTTTGGCCGCGTGTATTGCACGTTCTTTGGGAAGTAGTTATCGAGTGCCGTCAGCATCGCGTCGCGTTTTGTCCGATATGCACCACTAATCGCTGCGACGTGTTCATCGATGTCGTGGCTGTCTAGGTAGCTGTTGATGGCCGCTAAAGTCACATTTGGTGATTGGACATCGATGGCGGATTTTAGTCCGACCAATTCTTGCATGATGGTGTCACTCGCCACGATCCAGCCCGTCCGCAAAGCGGGTGAGAGAATCTTGGAAAAACTGGAGATAAAGATGACCCGACCTTCAGTATCGTAATGCTTGATGGCAGGAATGTTTTGCCCGCTATAACGAAGGTCCCGGTATGGGCTGTCTTCCAAAATAATGACATCATATTGATTAGCAAGAGCAACCATTGCTTGGCGACGTTTGGCACTCATCGTCGTCCCGGTCGGGTTGTGGAAGTCAGGAATCGTATAAATCAATTTGATTTCAGGATGAGCTTTCAAGGTCTTGCGAAGTTGCCGAATGTTCATGCCATTATCATCCACTGGAATTTCATAATAAGTTGGTTCGTAAGTGTCAAAGGCGGCGAGGGCTCCCATGTAGGTTGGACCTTCAACGACCATTGCATCGCCGTGGTTTAATAGTAGTTTTGCAACTAGGTCGATGGCTTGTTGCCCACCTTGAGTCATTAGGACGTTGTCAGCACTGACTTGCACATCCGCATGAGTTGCCATGCGGTCAGCGATTTTTTGCCGTAGTGCCGGTAGCCCTTGCGTGGATGAATATTGGAAGATGCCCTGGCCGTCTTGTTCGATGGCGTCACGATAAGCTTGTTTCAAATCGTCATCCGGAAAGAGGTGCTGGTCCGGAAAACCGCCAGCGAAGGAAATGTTTTCCGGGTTTGCACTATTCTTGAAGATTTCATCGAGGTCTGAAGTGTCGTTGTTTAACACACGGTTCGCAAATAAGTTTTTCATGATAATTTCCCCCACTCAATTTTTTGTCCTTAAACTGTTTTCTTTGATTATCAATATGATAAAATAAACCTTGGGATTAGTAAAACTCAACTTTTTCAATATTAAGTGAATTCTATTCATCTAAGGAGGGTAAAAACACGATGGCTAACTTTGCTTATGAGGTTTTTTCGACTGTAGTTGCGCAACATACGTTTTACCAAGCCGCTGCGACGCTTAACGTGACGCCGAGTGCGGTCAGTCATTCCATTAATCAATTAGAGAAGGAGCTCGGTTTTCCGCTGTTCATCCGGAACCGTTCAGGCGTTGAACTTACTAGTGATGGTCGGCAGGTTTTGCCGTATGTCCAGGAAATCTTGAACACCGAAAGTAACCTCCGACAGGTCGCTGATAACATCCAAGGACTGCACTCCGGATCCGTGCGAATCGGCGGTTTTAGTAGTGTTTGCATCAATTGGCTGCCCCGAATTATTCGCGAATTTAACCGTGAATATCCCGATATTGAGATTTCAGTGATGCAAGGTAATTTTAATGAAATAACCAACTGGGCCAAAATCGGGACGATCGATATTGGCTTTACGTCGATGCCAGTCAATGAGAATTTACTCGTTCATTCGTTGATCAATGATCCAATCTACTGTGTCACGCCGGCAGACTTCATTCCTGAAAACGGGGAGTACATCACGACTGACGATGTGGCCGACAAAAACTTTATTCTGCAACAAAGTGACTATGACCGGGATACGAAGCTGGCGCTGGACCATTACCACGTTACCAATAATTTCTTGCGGTTCTCCATTGATGACCAATCGATTATTTCAATGGTGGAATCCGGCCTAGGAATGGGGATCCTGCCGCAATTAGCGCTACGCAAACTAACTGGGGATGTCAACACGTTTTCCTTCGCTGAACCGTATAACCGTGAAATTGCACTAGTTGCCAACAAGACGCAAGCGACGGCCCCTTCAACGGCGATGATGATTCGGGCCATCAAGCAGTTTCTGACCAAGGAATATCCAGACCAGATGCTGTGGCAATAGAACGGTAGCTTGCAGTCAACTGCATGTCATGAATTATGATTAAAAAGTGCGGGTAGATTTGCTGTTGGTCTGCCGAGGGCGCGTCCTAGTCCGACTTACGGGGCCGGCTGACAATTGCTGGAACAGGGCGGACATCGATTTGAACTCACGCAGAAAAACACTGCGCAATTTCAAATACGAGTCTTCTTCTAGCCCGGGAAACCCGCCCGGACAAGAAGAACTTCGCCCTTGAGCATTGTCAGCCAGCCCCTTCAGTCGGGAAGCCGCTCGAATGGCGGAGGAACGACCACCTAACTTGGTGCAATTGGTTATGGAACATTAAGAAACTGGACCTTCAGGCAAACTTTTTGAATCAGCAGCAACGCTGATTTACGGCAATTTAATACTGAGAAGATTGCCTGAAGATTATGGATTACCTCAATGAAAACTAGCTGAATACCATGCTTACGGTTAGACGGAAAAGTCGCGTTAGTCTTCCAATTCAAGACTTTAGGGCATCAGCTTAACCTAGAAAAATCCAGTAAAGTTGATGGTTCATAGAATAGTTGGCCGAGAACTCATTGGAGACCAGTCTCACAGTTGAATCTCAAAATACCCGTTTATTGAGAATCAACGACTGTCCATCAAAAGTTGAATTCGCACATGTCTGCCTTTCGAATACAATCCTAGAATGCCTGGAAGACGGCTTAGGACGCGTCTATCACAGAAGGTTTACGCCAACTCGCCCATTTTCCAGCGGTTCTCAGCTGGCTGCATTTGAACTTAAGAACTAGCACGTTTTAATCATCATTAATTCCGAATCACAATTAAGAATATAAAACCGGCTCCCTCGAATCAGGGAGCCGGTTTGTTAGATACGGTATTAGTATGGTACGCCTGACTGACAGGCTTAATTGATGAAGGATTGAATAATGTTGCCAATGCGCCGACTATTCAGTATGCCGGATTCGGTGCGCCAAGTGCGTACGACATGTTGCTGATAGCGTTTGACAGTCGGTTTGAAAATCGATTGGCCGGCTAAAGCGCTTTGGAGCGGGAGCGTTTGCTTGGATTTGGCACTTTTTTCAGCAATGATCAATACCTGTAACTTGGGATTGATGATCTTACGCTTGGCAATCAGTGTCTTGAGCGCAGCTGTCTGATTTTTTGCAGCCACTGGCGTTGTTTTGCGACGACGGTTTTGTGAGCCGGTCCCGTTGAAAGGGGTCGCGATTAAAACCAAATGTTGCGGTGTCAGTGCAATCGTGGTCTGTTCGACGTAAGAAGTGGCGGTTAGTCCGCCATCGCCATAACTGACGAGGTTGAACCGCCGGAATTTGAAATGCTGTTGAGCAAGTCCGAGCACCCGTTTGAGTAATTGCGCTTTTTTCGTTGTACTGATGCCAGTTGGCAACTGCACTTGAATGTAAGGGCGATTGTCGCTATTTAGTAGTTGTCCTTTGAATACCACGGTACCATTGGTGCTGGCTTTTGCCGTGACGAGCGTTTGTGAAGCACTGTTATGTTGAATATTGGCCGTTAATTGTTGATTTTGTTGATGCGTCAAGTGGCTATCTAGTAGTAAGACCATTGGAATGCGTTCAGTTGAGGTCACTGTTACCGCTGTGACCGGTTTGGCCTTACGAACTTGATGTTGCCACAAGATGACGCCCCCAATCATGGCTAGTAGGACGGCCAACCAAGCCGCACCAGTCAGGACTTGTTTCGTTGTTGCTTTCATATGCACTACTCCATCTTTTCGAATAAGCTTCATCTCAAATGTAAGCTACCCGCACAAAACTTGCAACTGTTTCTACATCTTTAAGACAGCAAAAGTCCCAGCCAACAAAATTTGGCTGGGACTCCTTAAAGGTATCAGTCTTGTGCTCCGAACAGGGCAGAGACTGATGCTTTAAGATTACATTTGGTACTCAAAAAGCATCACCCCCTTTCATTAATTGTCCGTAGTTTAGTCTCTTTTCCTGGTAAGGTCAACTAATTAGTTCCCAATCTTGCCAAACGCGGTATAATAAAGTTCCTTGGCAGGGGCACTCGGCAGTTGTCGAGTACTTGATAACTGAATATTCAGTTATGGCATTGGTTATTTGGCGGGGTGAATACTCGTGAGAAACCGTGCGGGAAAGCCCGATTTAATTGCGAATTGGGCTTTTTTGATGCGTTGATCACAAAATGGTTCACTATTTTCATTAGTTAAGTAGTATTGATATAATGAATCGTTAATGTCATAATTTGGTCTTCAAAGCGAGTGCGCGGAGAGCTTCGCTTTTTAGGAAGAGCAGTAGCGGGGTGTCAGTTAAGTTAACTTTCACTGAAGCTGTTAGAACATATTAATAAAAAAGGAGATTGTTTTATTATGAGGGCAAGTTGGCGGCGAACAGGCCGCGCGTGGGGAATCATTCTGGTGATCGCAATCTTAGCCGTACTACCGATTGCGTTAAACCAGGTTGGTATTTTGGGTGTTGACAGTTATTTTCAATATAATCGGATTTATGAAGCCGAGATGCAATTAAGACATGCTAATTTCAGCTTTTTGAATCTGTATTCGTTTCAGCAGGCTGGCCGAATCGTCAACCAAGTATACAGCCCGTTATTGACGGTAATATTTGGGGCCATCCTACTCGTTGCGGGAACCTGGTTCAAGTTTCAAGTGTTTTCAATGATATTGGTTAACTTTATCGCCGGAATTTCAATGTATTATGGTGCAAAACGGTTAAAGTTTAGTTTTGGTATTTGCGTAGCGCTAGCGGGGATCTACCTGTCATCGTTCTCGATCTATGGCTTTGTTTACAGTACCAGCTGGCGGGCGTTGGCTGTCGCTTTTGTACCATTATTGATTGGTTTCATGGTAGATTTCTACAGGGGAAATTGGTCGACGCGTGAAATGCTGGCACTAGGGATCATTATTGCCATCATCGCACAAGCACAAATCATTTCAGCCGCGTTGGTGCTACCGGCATTAGTGCCATTTTTTGTCATCGGTTTAATCAAAACGCAAGAGAAGTGGCGAGCACTTGCTCGTTTAGGATTGGCAATCTTGCTCGCCTTGTTGTTGAGTCTAAACGTGGTCTTGCCGTACCTGGAATTGCTTCAGGGGAGCCATTTATTACCACCGACAAATCTGCCATTAATTAATGGCGTCACTAATGCGATTGTGCCTTATTCCGACCATTCTAGTCCACTTAGCATTGCAATTATTAGCCTGTTTTTCTACATGGCACTGGCGACATTAGTGTTGTTTTGGCAGAAATTATCTGGGTTTGCACGGACGCTGACTATTGTGTCATTGATTTACCTCATTCTGGGGACGAACGTTATCCCATGGACAGTCATTGGGACACAGTGGCCAGCCCTGGAAAGTTATCTGCAGTTGCCACGACGGTTTATTATTGCTGGACTATCGTTCTTGCTTGCCAGTGATGTGCTGATTGTTCATGAACTGCGTGCACAGCAGCTTTTCCACTGGACACAGTCGGGGATTGCGTTGACCGTCACGATGCTGGCGATTGCCGGGGTTTCCTCATTAGCGGTAACTTCTGCCACGTTGGTCGCACGCCAAAGTGATCCCAATACGAGTATTGCGGCTGGACTCGCAACCAATGATAACAACGTCTATGCACATCGTTATCGTGGGAAGCAAATCAAGAAGATTACGGATTTACAACCAGTATTTCATGTGAGAGACAAAAGTGCGTTAGTTAGAGTTGTTGATCGACGCACACCTGATTACGTGCCAATCAAAGGGGCGTATTCAACTAAAAATGACTACTATAGTGCTTATGTGCGGTATGTCATCGCGCCTAAATCAAACTTCAAGCATCAAGTGTTGCCAGGCGGCGTCTTACAATTAACTTGGCGACAGAAAAAGGCGCATCAGATCAATGTACCCGTGGTTGTTTACGGCAATACACAAGTTAACCTAAATAACAAAGCACTGGCACATACCGGTTTGAAGACTTCTCTGATTAGTACGCCGACAGTTCAGGGGAAAAAGGGCATCAACCAAATTAGATTGTCATATCAGCCTAAGATGCTAACGTTAATCGGTATCTGGTGGTCTGTACTGGCATGGGGCGTCGTCGTGATTGCATTGATTTGGCGCGGCTGGCTTAAGCATCGTGATATTAAGCAATCCGAAGTTGACTAAGTAGTTTACTGGTTTGAACGCTTACTAAATCATGCTGCTCTAATTTGAATATTACGGTGTTGTGAAGAAAACCTGAGACGACTTTCATGAACCAAGACTAGGTGTGAGGACAACTATCTTGGACCTAAAGTGGTCGCGGGTTTTCTTTGTTTTATGTTCGATACAAGTCGGTCATTAATTAGTCAGTCTTGCCTTTGAGCAACTGATGATTGTGGCAGTATGATAACATGCGGCTGTGTTCGTGGCGAGTCATGGCATCATTTTCAGTTTTAAAATAAAAACTGTGTAAACTATTAATTAATGTTTGATATCAATGGTGCCTTTTAAAACTTATGTCAGTGATTTAATATAGTTATATTATGTGTGCAAGCACCGAAGATGAACGCAAAAGCTTAACTTTAGTGCTTGTTGATGTTAGGAATTAAATAAGGGGCAGGTAGCGGCGATGTATGACGCCGTAATTTACCGGTTTATTATAGGGGGAGTATTAAGAATGAAGCTGACAACGCTCACGATTGTGGTGCCATGCTATAACGAGGCTGAAGTTTTACCGACTTCGGCAGCGACACTACGTCAGATATTGCAGAACATGATTGACATTAAGCAGGTAAGTCAGAAGAGTAAGATTTTGTTTGTCAATGATGGTAGTCGCGATAAGACTTGGTCATTGATCCAACAATTAGAACGTGATAATGCGTTGTTTACCGGGTTAAAATTTAGTCGGAACTTTGGTCATCAGAATGCGTTAATGGCCGGAATGAAGGTTGCGGGGAAGTACTCAGATTGTGTGATTACGATTGATGCTGATTTGCAAGATGACGAGAACTTGATTCCTAAGATGGTCGCGAGCTATCAGGAGGGCAATGAGGTGGTCTTAGGCGTGCGCAATGATCGTTCGAGCGATTCTCATTTTAAACGGTGGACCGCCGAAGCATTTTACGGCTTAATGGGGAAAATGGGTGTTCAATTGGTCCCAGACCATGCCGATTTCAGACTGCTGGGACGACGCGCAATCGACGTACTAATGGAATATCAAGAAACCAATCTGTTCCTGCGCGGCATTGTACCGCAATTGGGCTTTAATACCGAAAAACTTTACTATCAACGCAAACCCCGACTCGCGGGTGAGACTAAGTACCCACTCAAAAAGATGTTGTCATTTGCTTTTGACGGTATTACCTCATTTTCGATTGCACCAGTAAAAGCAATTATGTCGTTGGGAATTTTAGTCATTGGGATTAGCCTCATCATGGTCATTTACGCCATCGTCCGCTTCTTCACCGGCAATGTCATCAGCGGCTGGACGTCGTTAATGACCAGCTTATGGTTTTTAGGTGGCATTCAATTAGTCGGTATCAGTGTGATTGGCGAATATATCGGGAAGATTTATGCGGAGGTCAAACACCGGCCGCGTTATATTATCGAACAAGATGACTATACGCCGACACAGCAAGCAGCTCAAACAGCCCAGCTGAATGAAATGGTAGGTGCGTCTTAGTGACTAGAAAGTTATTGATTGGCTTCAACTGGCTAGCCGCTGGTGTTTTAAGTATCGTTCTGTTGCTGGCTGCTTTAATGCCGACAGACTTCTTCAACAAGGAAGACTGGGCAAAACCAGTCATTCTGATTGTGACGGCGCTAGGCTTCTTGCTGATACTTAACGCGATCAAAAAGGCCTGTCAGAACATTTCGGCGCGCACTTATCGCTACTGGTTGTATGGGATTGCCGGATTGATCCTGATTGCGCAAGTGTGGGTGGCGGTCCATTTTATCGATGCGACGCGGGCCGACGTCTACTTTGTGCGTAACCAAGCGATTGCGCTCGCGCAAGGCAGTCATCGCTGGGCGTATTATTTCAAAGTTTATCCTAATAATGTGAATTCTGCGCTGCTGGAAAGTGTGTTCATCAAGCTCTTGTTAGGCATGGGCATCAAGGCACCGTGGATGATCCTGAACCTGTTGCGGTTTGCGTGGATCGATACTGGACTGTTGTCGGGATTGGTGCTGCTCAAACATTGGCAACATTGGCGTCCAAGTGGGTTATTGTTGATGCTGACTTGGCTGCTGAGTATCCCCGTCTATAGCTACGGGGTGTTTCCATATAATGATGCCCTCGTGATGCCACTGGCGTTAAACGTGGCGGCGTTAGGCTGGTTATTTGTGAACAAGCATGGCTGGCAACGGTGGCTTGCGGGTGTCGGGACCTGGTTACTGCTCGCAATGGGTTATGTGATGAAGAGCAATCTAGTGGTGCTAATCATCGCGGTCCTGTTAACGGTCGGCCTGATGGTGGTGCTCGACAAAACCAGATGGCGACTAGCTGTTGAATGGTTAGTGGGCAGTGTCGTGACATTGGGCCTGATCACGATGTTGATGACGACGGCAGCTAAGCATAACGGCTATGTCAAGGATCCTGAGCTGGCCACGCCGGTCACGAGTTGGATTGCCATGAGCTTGAATCCGGATACGCAGGGGCAATATCATGGTGCCGATTTTTATCCGATTCGCAATACGAAGACTCAGGCTGCTAAGAAGAAAATGGCAGCTGAGTCCATCAAGTCACGCGTTGAGCAGATGGGACCGCTTGGGTTAGTCGATCATTTTTATCAAAAACTAGGCGTGTTTTATAGTCATGGTGACTTCGACGCCATCAATTTGATTGCTCAGTGGCTCAAAGCGCCTTCACGGTATATTCTGCACCAACGGCACTATAAATTCTGGGCATTATTGCTGACACAGAGCTGGTATTTGGCCCTGCTGATTGGGAGTATATGGCAACTATTCACGCAGCGTAAACACTTGATTTCAACGGCGATGCTCAGCTTAGTTTTGCTTGGATTGACGGCCTTTCACGTGCTTATTTGGGAAGTTGAACCGCGCTATGCCTTGCCATTATTACCCATCATTATGTTGCTCGGGTGTGAGGGCTGGAGCACAATGCCAGCGCTGGCCTTGAACTTCAAACGACGATTGGCGGTCAGTTGGGTGTTGATGTTGGGCGCCTTGGTTGGCATGCTGAATCTGATGCAGATGAGCAAAAAAGTGACCGTGAACCAGATCTCGATTGCGATGCAGGGAAACGGGGCTTATTTCACCCCAAATACGTTGGGCGTTAAAACGCGCGATCACTTCGTTGTTCAACTTCATGGTGAACAAAGCAATCAGTTAGTGTTACACACCAAGTCGAAGAATCGCGTGACAATCGTTGTTAAGCACCAAGGCAGCGTCTTGAAACGAGTGACGGGTCAAGCTGAAAAGGTACAACAGATCGATTATCGGGCGGTCCATGCTAAGCAGCTGAACGTCACGATCATTAATCATGGTAAGACGCCAGCACTTTATGGTAGTGGGCTACTGCACTTTTCGAATGACACGGGCGCAATAACCAAGCAACCTCAAATGACCATGCAATGGAACGTTAATCGGGTCTTTAAGCCAAAGAACCCAACGCAAAAAATCAAGTTAACACCCAATAAGTCGATTGCGGCGATGACGGGGCTTTTCCTGGTGCTAGTGCTAGTCAGTATCTGGTATCGTCCCGCTGATGAGCTAAATCAACGCAAACGGGTTTAATACGAATATAGTAATGTCTTGTGAAAGGCTGTCTCGGTATTTTAACTGAGACGGCCTTTTGTGATTGAATCGTATTTGGGTTTACTGTTTGTCAGTCGGGAAGGGCGTTCTCGACTTCCGGGGACGACTGACAACGCTGAAAACTGACACGTTTTAATTATCGGCAATATCAAATATTAACGCGTAATAAATAAATTCTAGTAATGATAACGTGTGACCTATGGCAGATGGCAGCTAGCTGGACTGAATTTACGCTTTCAAAATGACAATCAACCGAAAGCGCGGGTTAAGCTTTAACGGCGTCTTATCAAATCTGGATTGGCCTTTTTACCAAATTGGTACGGTCTACTTAAGAACTTAATCTTTTCTTTAAAAAGTGCTACCGCATCAGGTCATTAAATGGTAAATTAATAGAAGTAGTTTTGTCATATTTCTTACATTCATAGGGAAGAGGGATTATTCACATGGTCTTTAACTTGGTAGTTAATATTATTGGGATCGTGGTTTTCATTGCCATTGCCTACTTATTCTCCAAGCAAAAGCACGCCATTAACTGGCGTTCAGTTGGTGTCATGTTAGTACTAGAAGTCTTATTGGCATGGTTCTTAACGGGGTCACAAATCGGTGTTGACGCGGTCAAAGCGGCAGCGGATGGGTTTACTTGGCTCGTTAATGTTTCATACGATGGGATCGCCTTCGCATTGGCTAGTTGGGTCAATGTTAAGTCGATGGACTTTGTCACTAGTTCATTATTACCAATCTTGTTGATTGTGCCATTATTCGATATTTTGACCTATATTGGCGTTTTACCATGGATTATCAAATGGGTCGGCCGCGGGTTAGCTTACATTACCGGCCAACCAAAGTTCGAATCATTCTTCGTTGTTGAAATGATGTTCTTAGGTAACACGGAAGCCCTCGCTGTTTCACAATTACAGTTGAAGCAGATGAAGGCGCAACGGAACTTGACGATCGCAATGATGTCAATGAGTTGTGTGACCGCGTCAATCTTAGGGGCATACATTAAGATGATGCCTGGTCAGTTTATTTTAACTGCGGTACCAATGAACGTTTTAAACGCCGCAATTATTGCTGCTATTCTGAATCCGGTCGATGTTAAGCCGGAAGAAGATACCATTGCTAAAATCTCTGGTAGCGCAGCTGTTGAAGAAACTACCGAGACCACTGAAACGAGCGGCTCTGAAGAATTAGCTCATGAACAAGTTAAAGAAGCTAAGCCAGCTCGCGAACCATTCTTCTCTTTCTTAGGCGATTCAATTTTAGACGCTGGGCGCTTGATTCTGATTATCGCTGCTAACGTTATCGCCTTCGTTGCGTTAGCGAAATTAATTGATAAATTATTAGGTTTGATCAACAGCAATTTATCACTTGAAAACATCTTTGGGGTCATCATGTTCCCGTTTGCTTGGTTACTCGGGTTCAATCCTAGTGATGCCTTCCAAATGGCCTCATACATGGGGACCAAGTTAGTTACCAACGAATTCGTTGTCATGGGTGAAGTGACCAGCAAAATCAATGATTATGCCCCTCACTTCCGGGCAGTCTTGACGGTCTTCTTAACTTCCTTCGCGAACTTCTCGACGATTGGGATGATTATCGGGGCCTTCAAGGGAATCGTTAGTCGTGAAAAGAACGACTTGATTTCACGGAACGTCGGTTACATGCTATTATCTGGTATTTTAGTTTCACTATTATCTGCTGGTGTCGTTGGCCTATTCGTTTGGTAAACCAACCAGTCATTATTTAATTACGGAGAGCGTCAGCATATGCTGGCCTCTTTTTTTATTACGCTTTTCGGTAGCTGGCATGACTTACTGTTGAAACGTGCCGATTAGTTCAGATGCTTGTTCGTCTGCACGTGCGCGCCTTAGTTCGACTTCCGGGGCCGGCTGACAATTGCTGGAACGTAGCCGACATCGATTTGAACTCACGCAGAAAATCACTGCGCAATTTCAAATACGAGTCTTATTCTAAGCCGGAAGAAAATCACTTCCGACTAAGAATAATTTGGCTACTGAGCATTGTCAGCCAGCCCCTACAGTCGGGAAGCCGTTCGAATGGCAGATGAACGACCACCTAAATTGGTTCAATTGACCACTGAATATTTAGTGACTGACACTTCAGGTAAAGGCTTAATCAGTACGGATGATGACTGATGGCATTTAGTTACTGAGAAGATTGCCTGAATATTATTTACCCATCTCAATGGCAACTAGTCTTGAAATTAGTCGATAACCTTGTCGTCATTTAGAATTCAAGACTTTGTTATCTGAGACGACTAGAGAAATTTCTGACAAATTTAGTGAAACCACGTGTCAGAAGTATTAAGTCGTGGTAAGAAAGTTTAGCGATTGTTAGAAACCAGTCTGACCGTTGAATATCAGAAATCCTTTGTTTCAAGAAACCAACGACTAATTCAACATAAAGTTAGGTTCGCACATGTCTGCCTTTCGAATACCATCCCGGCTGGAAGGTATTCGGGGCAAGGCCCAGTGGTGAAATTTCACTTAGCAAGCGTCTTGTGCTTGGTTAGTGAAAGACCAGTATTTAAGACGTGATTTGTCGGCTTAAATCTGTGTCCACCACGTTCCGGCCATTGCCCAGAATGCCTGGAAGCCGGCTTAGGACGAGCCTATCACTGCATGTTTACGGGTAACTCGCGCTGTTTCCAGCGGGTCTCAGCTGGCCGCCTTTGACTTTGAACTAATCGGCACGTTTCAACAGTGATTAGTACTGGTAATCATTAGCGGAGCATATGACAGTGTGGGCGATGTGATCGTGAGAACGGGAGGGCGGCAATGGGGTGCGAAAAAAATCATAATCGATATCGCTAGGGAAGATGACTGGAAAGGTAGTCTTTTCAAGGCTTTTCACGATTAAATCGGCGGGCCGCAACATTGATTTTGCGTGCTATTTACGTTAAAGTTATGAGGTGACGTGAAACATTAGGTTGTTTCACAAAAAGAGGACGAATGTGACCCTTTTAAGGAGTATTTACGAATGAATCCAGAAGAATTTACACAAGCGCTAGCTCAGCATGGTATTGCGTTAACGGCGAAGCAATTGGCGCAATTTGCAACGTATTTCAAATTGTTGGTCGCAACCAATCAGCAGTTTAATCTCACCACGATTACAGCCGAACCAGAAGTGTATCTGAAACACTTTTATGATTCGTTGACACCGGCATTTTACGTTCCGGCGTTGCGTGAACAGCCACTGACGATTTGTGATGTGGGTGCCGGGGCTGGTTTTCCATCCATTCCATTGAAAATCGCTTTTCCACAACTACAAGTGACGATCGTTGACTCGTTGAACAAGCGCATCAATTTCTTAAAGGATTTGGTGCAACAACTAGACTTGGAAGACGTTCAATTGTTCCACGATCGCGCGGAGACGTTTGCCGGTAAGAAGTCCGTGCATCGTGAAAGCTACGATGTGGTAACGGCCCGTGCAGTGGCGCGGTTGTCTGTACTGAGTGAACTATGTTTGCCGCTAGTGAAAGTCGGCGGGCAGATGGTGGCGTTAAAGGCGGCCAATGCCCGGACTGAAACGGCGGAGGGGACGTACGCGGTACAGCAATTAGGCGGGAAGATCGTACAGGACACGGCCTTTACGCTGCCGGTAACGGATGACCCGCGGCATATCATTGTCATTGACAAGCGCAAGCCGTCGCCAAAACGTTATCCACGTAAACCGGGAACACCGGCTAAACAGCCGTTAACGGCGCCAATGTAAGGTGGGGAGGTATTTCAATGGCATTTTCTTTATTTGGTTCCAATCGTGATAAACACAAAGATGAGACGGCTGCAGCGCCGACCGACCAGCAAATCGTTCGGATTCCGGTCACTGCCATTATTCCCAACCGGTTTCAACCTCGGCAAGTCTTCGATGAAGCTGGAATCAACGAATTAGCGACGACGATTGCTGACCACGGGTTGTTACAACCGATCGTCTTACGAGAATATGAACCTCAAAAATACGAGATTATTGCGGGTGAACGCCGTTTCCGTGCCGTTTCATCACTGCACTGGGCAGATGTGCCCGCTATTATTCAGAAAATGGACGATGGCGAGACGGCTTCAATGGCGCTGATTGAAAACCTGCAACGCCAGGATTTGACGTCGATTGAAGAAGCTCGGGCTTATCAAGAATTGATGGAACTCAATCACTTGACCCAGTCCGCGTTGGCGAAAGAATTGGGCAAGAGCCAGTCATTAGTAGCGAACAAGCTGCGATTATTGAAGCTTGCCCAGCCCGTCCAAACCGCACTACTGCAACGTCAAATCAGTGAACGGCATGGCCGTGCGTTACTCAATTTGGACGTGGCGCAACAGCCAGCTGTTTTGAAGCAGGTCGTCTCAGACCAACTGACGGTGAAGGAGACTGAGCAGTTAGTCGCAAAACAGCAAACGCCGCCCAAACCTAAACGGAAGCGGGCGCGCGGGTTGACTGGCGATACGCGCATTGCAGTCAACACAATCAAAAAATCAATCAAGATGGTCACGGATGCCGGCCTTCCAGTTAAAACGCATGAGGAAGAGACGACGGACGGCTATCGAATTACAATTGAAATTCCAAAAAATCAACCAAGGGGTGATCAATAATTATGGGAACCGTAATTGCACTCGCTAACCAAAAAGGTGGCGTTGGCAAGACGACAACGAGTATTAATCTCGGAGCCAGTCTGGTCGAATTAGGCCAAAAAGTCTTATTAATTGATACGGATGCGCAAGGGAATGCCACGAGTGGCCTCGGTATTCAGAAGTCGACCATTGAACGTGAAATTTATGACGTTTTGATCAATGACGTTCCCATCAAAGAGACGATTATCCCAACGAGTCACAAGGGCTTGGATATTGTGCCAGCGACAATTCAATTGTCCGGGGCTGAAATCGAACTAACCCCAATGATGGCGCGTGAGACTCGCTTGCGTGACGCAATCGATGACGTGAAAGCGGACTATGATTATATCTTGATCGATTGTCCACCTTCGCTAGGGCTATTGACGATCAACGCCTTTACCGCCTGCGATTCGATTCTGATTCCAGTTCAGAGTGAATACTATGCGTTGGAAGGACTCAGTCAATTATTAAATACGATCAAGTTAGTTCAAAAACATTTTAATAAACAACTCCGTATCGAAGGCGTCTTACTCACGATGTACGATGCCCGGACCAACCTGGGTGCGCAGGTCAACGAAGAAGTCCGCAAATACTTCAAGGATGCCGTTTATAAGACGATTATTCCTCGAAACGTTCGCTTGTCTGAAGCGCCAAGTCACGGTTTGTCAATCGTGGATTATGATGCGCGTTCGAAGGGTGCACAAGTATACTTAGCTCTAGCAAAGGAAGTGTTGGCTGCTCATGGCAAGTAAAGATAAAGATAATAAGGCACTAGGACGCGGAATTGGCGCGCTATTTGCCGATGTTAATGAACCAGCTAGTGAAGAGTCTGTCGTTGATTTGGACCTCAAAGATATTCATGCCAATCCCTATCAGCCACGGCGTACCTTTGACCAGACTGCTTTAAAAGAACTGGCGAGCTCAATTGAAAAGTCTGGCGTTTTCCAGCCAATCATTGTGCGGCAGCCGGATGCGGAAATCAACAAGTACGAGATCATTGCCGGCGAACGCCGTTTTCGGGCTTCTAAATTAGCCCATCAGACGACGATTCCAGCCATCGTGCGTGATGTCACTGAAGAACAAATGATGGAAGTTGCCGTGCTGGAGAATTTGCAACGGGAAGACTTAACACCGCTAGAAGAAGCCGAAGCTTACGATTCTTTGATGAAGAAGCTGAAGTTGACGCAAGCTGAGGTTTCCAAACGACTAGGCAAGAGTCGGCCTTACATCGCCAACTACTTGCGACTATTAGGACTTCCGGATGGCGTCAAGCAGTACATTCAAAAAGGACAGTTGTCGATGGGACAAGCCCGGACGCTGTTGTCGCTGAAGGATAAGACCAAACTAGCGCCATTAGCAAAACGGGTGGTCAAGGATAACTTAACGGTGCGGCAGTTGGAACAAATCGTCGCACGCTATAATGGTGAGGATCAAAAGCCCGCTAAAAAAGTGGCTGTTAAGAAATCACCGTACATTCGTGCCAGTGAGGAACAGTTGCAAGAAAAATTCGGGACTGCCGTTTCAATCTCAGCCAAGGCCAATAAGAAGGACCAGGGGAAGATTGAGATTCCATACTTATCTAACGAGGATTTGACACGTATTTTGGAAATTTTGAGTATTGACTTGAACTAGTTTGGACGCTTGAGCTGGACGCCAATATTCAGCTGAACGTTTAAACGGAAATAAATTAATTTATAAAGGAGCGTTGCGCATGTATGATTTAGGTGATATTGTCGAAATGAAGAAGGCGCATCCGTGTGGTGTCAATCGCTGGGAGATTACCCGGATGGGTGCCGACATTAAAATCAAATGTACGGGATGCGGTCACGTGGTCATGATGCCGCGTCGCGAATTCAATAAGAAACTCAAAAAAGTATTAGAAAGTAAAGCCGACCAAGCTTAATTATTAAAAAGGAAGAGTGAATAACCGATATGGCACTTACAGCAGGTATCGTTGGGTTACCAAACGTTGGTAAATCCACATTGTTTAACGCAATTACGAAGGCGGGCGCCGAAATGGCCAACTACCCATTCGCGACCATCGATCCAAACGTTGGGATGGTGGAAGTTCCCGACAAGCGACTCGATCGCATTCAAGAAATTATTCCAGCTAAGAAAGTCGTCCCAACGACGTTTGAATTTACCGATATTGCCGGAATCGTTAAGGGCGCTAGCAAGGGTGAAGGTCTGGGGAACAAGTTCCTAGAAAACATTCGCCAAGTTGATGCCATCGTGCACGTTGTCCGGGCTTTTGATGACGATAACATTACCCATGTGACGGGGAAAGTCGACCCACAGGATGATATTGAAACCATCAACTTAGAGTTGAGTCTGGCGGATCTAGAAGCCGTTGACAAGCGTTTAGCTAAGGTTCAACGGGCTGCTAAGGGGAATGATAAGGAAGCCAAGGCTGAATTGGCAGTTTTGGAAAAAATCAAGCCAGCCCTCGAAGCCGGGAAACCAGTTCGTTCCCTTGAATTCAACGAAGACGACCAACAAATCGTCAAGGGATTATTCTTGTTGACGTCCAAACCAGTGCTTTACGTGGCGAACATTGCTGAAGACGATATGGCGGACCCTGAAAGTTCCAAGTACTTCCAAGTCGTTGCGGACTACGCCAAGCAGGAAGGGGCCCAAGCAATTGGTGTCGCTGCTGAAACGGAAGAAGAAATCGCCGAATTGGATGATGACGACAAGGCTGACTTCTTAGCTGCGGAAGGTGTCGAAGAACCTGGTTTGAATAAGCTAATTCGGGCTTCTTACAAGCTCTTAGGCCTTGAAACCTTCTTCACGGCTGGTGGCAAGGAAACCCGTGCCTGGACGTTTAAACGCGGTACTAAGGCGCCTCAAGCAGCCGGTATTATTCACTCTGACTTTGAACGTGGTTTTATTCGGGCCGAAGTGATGTCATTTGACGCGTTGGATGAAGCTGGTTCGGAAGCAAAAGTTAAGGAAAATGGTAAGTTACGTTTGGAAGGTAAAGACTATGTCATGCAAGACGGTGACATCGTTGAATTCCGCTTCAACGTTTAGCTGAAAGGAGCAATGTATCGTGAGTGAGAGCGAAACTTCAAAGACACCAAGGAATGCAGCTGCTGGTGCTAAGCAGGTCAAAGCAGCTGAACGGCCGATTCATGAAGCCACTGAGCTGACTAAGCGGAATGCAGAATATATGCGGCAGATGCGCAAGTCATTGGACGCCACATCACTAACCGGTGAACGCAAAACGGCCGTGTTAGATGAAATGACGGCGACCCTCTTGGCTGAACAGGGCCGCGGCACGACCGCCCGTCAATTATACGGGACGGTCCAAGAACGAACAGAGGAAATCGTTAACCCGAAGAAGACACCGGTCGAACGTCAAAAGGCCAACTACTGGGTCACGGCGCTGGATAATGGGCTGATGTTATTCATGATCTTCTGCTTGATGTACGGGATCATGGGCTTCATCGGCAATAATGCCACTAAGAACTCCGCGGGTGCCAACGGGATCACCGCGATCTTGATTACGTCAGCCATCGGGGGCTTAGGGGTTGCGAAGTTGTTTGAATACCTCATGCCAACCAAGGACGGTAAGAAAGTTTCCCTCTGGAAGAAGATTGCCTGGTCAGTGCTAGCCATTATCGTTTGGATGTTGGTCTTCACGACGATGTCAATGATTCAAGGGCCATTGAACCCTGTCTTACCAGGTATCGCTTACTTGATCATCGCTGTCGTGGTCTTCTTTGTCCGGATGTGGTTAAAGCGCCGGTTCAATATTACGACGAGCATGTTTTAGAGCCACGACTGATTAGACTGGTGTGGATTACGCCTGAATTCAAACGCGGGCAGCCAGTCAATTAGCTTAACTGGGCGCTGAATGCACTCGGTAGTCTTAATAGTGACAACCCAAATTAAAAATGAACGTCCTCAAGTCAGACTTACAATTGATTTGAGGGCGTTTTTTAGTGGTGCTAGTAGTTATCGGGAGCGGTAGTCTAAGTCATTAGTTTGAAACGGTAACGCTCAAAGTTAGTGGGCATGGTCGAATGATATTGTGGTGAGAGCCGCTTTAGCATGTCTAATATCAGTGTCTGCTGGCGGCAGTGCCAACCAGCCGTTCCCAGCACTAGTTACGATGGCTGGTCAGGTTACGAATTTACTAATGAAAAATAAGAACTTTCTGAAAATGAACGTAACCCCTTGCATTTATGCGGATGTTTTGTTACCTTTACAGATAAAAATAAAAACATAAGGAGCTAACGTTCAATGTCTAATTGGGATACAAAGTTTGGAAAAAAGGGTTACACGTTCGATGATGTACTATTAATTCCGGCCGAAAGTCATGTTTTACCGAATGAAGTCAATTTAGGTGTTAAACTTGCCGATAATTTGCAGCTGAATATTCCAATTATCAGTGCGGGAATGGACACTGTTTCAGAATCCGCAATGGGAATTGCCATGGCTAACCAAGGTGGCTTGGCAGTTATCCATAAGAACTTAAGCATTGAAGCGCAAGCTGAAGAAGTTAAGAAGGTCAAGGCAGTCGTTAAGGATGATGACCATCCGCACGCCGCTGTCGACGCCAATAACCACTTATTAGCCGTTGCGGCCGTTGGGGTAACGAGCGATACCTTTGACCGTGCCGAAGCCTTATTTACGGCGGGTGCCGATGCGATCGTGATCGATACGGCCCATGGTCATTCAGCCGGTGTTCTGCGTAAGATCAAGGAAATTCGGGAACACTTCCCAAAGCAGACCTTGATTGCTGGTAACGTCGCCACCGCTGAAGGGACCCGTGCTTTGTTTGAAGCCGGCGTCGATGTTGTCAAAGTTGGTATCGGCCCTGGTTCGATTTGTACGACACGAATCGTTGCCGGTGTTGGGGTGCCTCAATTGACGGCCGTTTATGACGCAGCTAGCGTGGCCCGTGAATATGGTAAGCCAATCATTGCCGATGGTGGGATCAAGTATTCCGGTGATATCGTGAAAGCCTTAGCTGCTGGTGGTAACGCCGTCATGCTTGGCAGTATGTTAGCCGGCACGACGGAAGCGCCTGGTGAAGTGGTCTTTGACGATGGTCGTCAATACAAATTTTACCGTGGCATGGGTTCTGTTGGTGCGATGTCACAAGCTCATGGGTCATCTGACCGGTACTTCCAAGGTGGCGTGAACGAAGCCAACAAGTTAGTGCCTGAAGGGGTTGAAGGTCGCGTCCCATTCAAGGGTAGCGTCGATGATATCATCTTCCAGATGCTCGGTGGCTTACGTTCCGGGATGGGTTACGTTGGTGCCAAGGATATTGACGCGTTAATCGATAACGCACAATTCGTTGAAATTTCCGGCGCCGGTTTACGCGAATCACATCCACACGAAATTCAAATTACTAAGAATGCGCCTAACTATTCAGTTAATGGCTAAATCAAATTCGGGGATGTCCAGGTGATGGGCATCTCTTTTTTTGGTTGGGTGAGATTTCAAGAAATTTGTAAATGAATTAGGTAAGGGCTGTCAAGTTCATTATGACTGACTAAGCTCGTAATACAGCTATTTAATCTTGCTTATTATTTACTGTATCGCCTCATCACGCGTTTTTATTAGGCTGAACGGCCTGATTGCGCTATGATGGACCTATTAATTGGCTAATAATTCGGGGCGTCCTGCCACGTTGTCTGACGTGTTTGGGTCATCAGCAACGTAAGCGAAAGATTCGCTTACTGTGGTAGCGTTGTTGAACCGGTAAATAAAGTGAAACGCAATGAAGACTAGTATGGCGAATTCATGCGACGCCACCAAGTCGTTAACTCCAGCGACACATAATAGTTGCGTTTTCCCTAAAATCAACCGTTAAGTGCCAAGTTAGTCCGGTTTTTTGGTAAAATAAAAGCAGAATTATTTAAGGAGACTAATATAATGAAAATTTTAGTAGTCGATGACGACAAAGAAATTGCACAACTATTAGAAATTTATATAAAAAATGAAGGCTATGAGCCAATTAGCGCCTACAATGGCCGCGAAGCACTGACTAAGTTAAATACGAACCCAGATATAGCCCTAATGATTTTGGATATCATGATGCCCGAAATGGACGGTATCGAAGTCATCAAGGAAGTTCGGAAGGATTCACAATTGCCAATCCTTGTCCTATCCGCCAAAACTGGCGACATGGATAAGATTCAAGGGCTGATTACTGGGGCAGATGACTATGTCACCAAGCCATTCAACCCACTGGAAATCATGGCCCGGGTCAAGTCACTCTTACGGCGTTCTGAGAATAATGTCACGACCACTGAACCAGATGTGTTGGATATTGGCCCGTTGACGATCAACAAGGATTCGCATGAAGTTAAGACGCTGACTGGTAAGGATATTCAATTAACGGCCTTGGAATTCGGTATTTTATACCTATTGGCAAGTCACCCCAACCGGGTCTTTTCGGCGGATGATATTTTTGAACGTGTTTGGCAACAAGAGAGCATCGTGTCGGCCAAGACTGTGATGGTGCACGTGAGTCATTTACGGGATAAGATTGAAGAAGCGACGAACGGTGAAAAAGTGATTCAGACCGTTTGGGGCGTTGGTTATAAGATTGAAGCGCGTTAAGTGAGGGTTAACTTGTGAAATTAACGGGACGCGAAAAAAGTGAACTGTTTTTTGAAGGAGTAGTAACGGTTATTTTGCTACTCCTTTTAAACTTGTCGATCGTGGTCTTGATCAACAGTACGATTGCGCATAATCCGGGCCTCCAAAGTGGGATTTTCCAAATTAAACGGTCCATCAAAATTGGCCCGAACAATTACCAACTCTGGAGTTATGAGAATATCTTCATCGGCTTAATGCTGGTGGCAGACGGATTCGTACTGTATTGGCGGCTGATTCGGCGCTATAAACAAATGCAATTGCGCCACATTATTAGCGAATTACATTACATTGCTGCCGGGCACTTTGACCACCGGATTGATTTTAATCTGACTGGCGATACCCAACGCGTGGTTGAAAGCGTCAATGCTTTAGTCGATTCAGCAATTCATTCGATGGATGAAGAACGCGAGATCGAACGGTCCAAGGATGCGCTGATCACGAATGTCAGCCACGATATTCGAACGCCGCTGACGTCGATTATCGGCTACCTCGGGCTGATTGAGAATAAGCAGTACCAATCGAGCGAGGACTTGGTCAAATACGCGCATATCGCTTATTTAAAGGCCACTCAGATGAAATCACTGGTCGAGGACTTGTTTGAATATACGAAGTCACGGCAAACGGAGACGCCACTTGCGATTTCTAAGCTGAACCTGACAGCGATGTTGGAACAATTGGCGGCGAGTTTTGAATTGGAAGCCAATAAGAAGCATCTGACGATTCAAGTCGAGACAGGTCCGCAACCGATTTATTTAGAGGCGGATGCGGAAAAATTGGGCCGCGTGTTCAGTAATCTGATTACGAACGCATTCAAATATGGGACGGGTGCCAAAAATATTTTCTTGCAGGCCGAGCAACGCGATGATGAAGTCGTGATCCACGTCACCAACGATGGCAAACGGATCCCGGCTGAATCCCTGGGCCGGCTGTTTGAACGATTCTATCGGGTCGAAGAATCACGTTCCAAAGCGACGGGCGGGTCTGGACTAGGGCTAGCCATCGCTCAGAGCATCGTCGACCATCACGGTGGCTACATTTATGCGCAGAGTGATGATGAGCAGACGAGCTTTGTGATCCATCTTCCTGTGAAGCATGACCACCCATTAACAAAAAAACAGTCGAATATGATAAATTAGCTTGTTTCCATGCACATAATTATTTAAACTAAACATAGCATTCAGGAAAGGGATAATTGAGAAATGAGATTTGCGGGAAAGTTAAAGAAAGTTGTGATTGCCCTCGTTGCGGCGGTCACGTTTAGTACGGCTGGTTTAGGCATTGCAGGTGCTGATTTACAGGCCCAAGCCGCCAGCACACCATCGATTTCAGCGAAAGCGGCTATTGCCGTGGACGCGTCGACTGGTCAGATTCTGTACGACAAGAATAGTACGAAGCCAATGGCGATTGCCTCAATGACTAAGATGTTGAGTACGTACCTCATTCTTAAGGCCATCCACGAAGGCAAGTTATCGTGGAATCAAAAAATCAGTGTCAGCAAGGCTGTCGCTAAGATGAGTCAGAATACGGAATATGCGAACGTGCCATTATTATCAACCAAGACTTATTCCGTACGGCAATTGTACAATGCAACTGAAATCTACTCCGCTAACGCCGCCGTTACAGCTTTAGGTGACGCGGTCGCCGGTAGTCCACACAAATTCGTTAGTTTGATGCGGAAGACGGCTAAATCGTGGGGCATCACGGATGCAACGATTATTAACGCCAGCGGGCTGACCAACAAGGAAGTTGGGAGTACGATCGGTTACAGCAACGTCTCTGGTAGCACTGAAAACGAAATGTCAGCGCAAGATGTTGCCACTGTTGCGCAAAAATTATTATCCACTTATCCTGAAGTCCTGAAGACTTCTAGCATCGCCCATGCCTGGTTTGAAAAGGGTACGAGTTCCGCCACGAAGATGGATAACCGGAACTACATGCTGAAGGGCTTAGTTAAGCACTATTCTGCATTGCCTGTTGACGGGTTGAAGACCGGGACTTCCACTAAGGCTGGGAATGCCTTCACTGGTACGGTCAAATTCAGTAATGGTAACCGGATCATTACCGTCGTCATGCATGCTGGTGCCGCCAATGACAGTGGGACGGAACGGTTTACGCAAACGGCCGAAATCATGTCGTACGTCTACCATAACTTCACGACCACGACCATCAACAAGAACGGGACGATCAATGGCACCAAGTCGGTTGACGTTCAAGATGGGAAGGCATTGACTTCGAAGCTGGTCTCAAACAGTAAGGCCACAAAAGTCTACTTGCCAACTGGTTCTGATGCCAGTTCAGTTACTGGGAAAGTCAGCTTGAAGAAGTCAGCAACGACGTCTGGCAAGCTACAAGCACCGGTCAAAAATGGCAAAACGGTCGGGACTGCTAAGTTAAGCCTTAACAAGAAGACCATTCAAGTGGTCGATGGGACGACTAGCAAGACGATGACCGTCAACGTCACCCCTAAGAAGTCCATCGACAAAGCAAACATCTTTGTTCGGATGTGGCGTGGCGTTCGTAGCTGGTTTAACTAGCGCGTTACGTGACTGAAATTATCGTAAAGTCCGATTTGATTTTGACAATTAACGTTAATTGAATGACTTATTAAAAAATCGCTTCGCTAGAATTTGTAATTCTGGTGAGGCGATTTTTTTTGGATGCTAGTTCGTATCATTGGGCGAGTGATGGTTATTTCAAATAAGGTAACATATTATTAAAAATGATGTCATAGCCAGCAGGAAGTGGATGGAGACCGTCAAAAGTGAGTGTTTTCTTTAAATTACCCGCGGTATCCGTTAACCCAGCGTTTAAGTCAATGAAATCGAAGTGATGCTTTGTAGCTAGCGCTTTGACTTTGATATTGGCTGCCATTGTCATCGCATTAGTCCGATGTTGCGCAACATTCGGATGGGGATCATCAGTGGGATTAAAGTCGGCGACGGTGTTGATTGGGTAATAGGCCATAATATAGACTTGTGTATTCGGCAGCTTGTTAGCAATTAGCGTCATTATCTGATCATAATTATGCATCATGGTTTCTTCTGGTAGGTTAAAGCTCATGTCATTGGCACCGATTTGTAGGAACAAGATACTAGGTTGGAGCTCAAAAATCAGGGTATCCATATGTGCAAGTTCGTCGGCAGTGGTCATTGCGCGAATGCCACGATTATAGATTTTATGTTTGAGCTGTAATTTTGTTTGTAGCGCTTCAATTGGAAAAATTTCAACGGTCGATGAGCCAGTGATGACAATCTGCCCTTTGAGTGCGGTTTGATTGGCGGTAGCATATTTGTTTAGAATGGTTTGTTGAAACTTAACGATGCGTGGATCGAGATTGGTTAACTGGATTGATTCATTAGTCATGATAAAACCTCATTTCTAAATAATGTTAGTTAAACTAACTGTTTGCAATACTAACTCTAAATAGTTAGTTAGTCAAACAGTTTTGATGACTAATTTTATTTGGTATACTTGAACCATGGAGTGTGAGAATATGGTAGATACTGAAGCAACAATGGCATTATTTCACCAAGTCGTCCGTGGTGAAGAGGTACTAGTACGCGAAAGAATGGCCAAACCTATCCCAACACAGCAATTGATGGTCTTAGCTTTCATTGTTGCCCATCCAGGCGTTATTCAACGAAACATTGTTGACCTGATTGGACGAAAAGCCGCAACCGTATCGGTGATGTTAAAAAATATGGAAAAGCAGGGGTTGATTACACGGCAAATACCGAGTGATAACTCGCGAAACAAGAAGATTTTCGTCACTGATGAAGGCCGTAAGCTAACTGAGAGGTTTAAAGAAACCCGCCAGCAAGTCCACGAAGAAATGTTAGCCAACTTATCGACGGATGAACGACAAGAATTGCGACAACTAGTGGCCAAAATCAAAATACCAGATTAGCGGGTTGGTGTACTAGTTGTCCTCGATGTGCGGGAACAGTCGGATTGATATCATTGGATAATAATGGTGAAAAGTATTGCGGATTCGCTCGATTGGATTGTATCAGGTCTAAGCGGGTGAATTTTTTTGTGTTGCCGGTACTCGCTGAAAAGTGGCTTTAGTGGGGCAAATAGTTGATGCAATGGCCGAAATGAATTTTTATATTATTTAACTTTAAATGAGGGGGTCTGTATAATAAAGCACAAACCTTTAAAAAATGGAGTAGGATCAATGGATAACACTTTATATAATATTTTATACAAGCTAAGTAATGAATTAGATACTAAAGACCCAGAAAGTACGAACTTTATATTATCAGCTTATTTATTGAAAAATTTTGCGACAATTTCGGAAGTTAGCATCTATGATATCGCAGCTGAATGCAATGTTTCACGGTCGACAATTCGCCGTTTTGCAAAGCAAATTGGATTTGAAAACTTTGCTGTCTTAAAAAAATTAATTAAGCAGTACCATCATCCTGTCGAGCAGGTCTCAGATAAGAAGTATCGTGAAATGCTTACGAATAGTTTAATTAATATTGCTAACGAATTAGATGAACGAATGGATACCCATGAGGTAGATGTAATTTGTGAACGGATTAGGCGAGCAGAAAATGTTTATATTTTCACTTCAGAACCTAGTATTTCTTCTGCTCGCGACTTTCAGGTTAATTTAGCAAGCAAAGGTTATATCTCATATGTCATTACAGATTTTTCAGAACAAAACACAATTCTTAATCAAATTAGTCATGAAGATTACGTACTCACGTTATCGGTATCTGGCATGTTTGCTCGAACGATTAATTCAGTAATAACGCGTCTTACTTGTATACTGGATTTAATTACGGCTAACCGTATATTTGATTATGAGAAGTGTTATTCACATGTTTACTATATGAGCCATCTGGACTATTCCAAAAATCCAGAAATATATCGATCGTATGGCTTGCATTATTTCTTAGATATTATTCAGAATCATCTATAGGGGGCAACAAATGAACCCTATAGGCCGATTGGGTGCAAAAGCTGTTGCGCTAAAATGTAAGCGCTTTGCTATCCTGTACTTGTAAGCAAATAAGTCATGGAAGGTAAGGTGCTAATAATGCATTACAATCATAATCCAAAATTTCCAGATAATTTCTTGTGGGGTGGTTCTAGTTCATCTTGGCAAGTTGAAGGAGCTGTTGAAGAAGATGGCAAAACACTCTCTTTGATGGATCTGAACACACGGACAAAGAAGCCATATGCGGATGACACATTTGCATCCGACCATTATCATCATTACAAGGAAGATGTGAAGCTGATGGCTGACGCAGGGCTAACATCCTATCGTTTTTCAATCGCATGGTCACGTATTTATCCGGATAACAGTGGCAAAGTGAACCAAAAAGGAATTGATTTCTACAACAATCTAATTAATGAGCTTATTCAGCATGGTATTACGCCCATTGTGACTGTCTATCATTATGACATGCCCGTCTGGATTGATAAACAATATGATGGATGGTACGGCCGAGGCATCATTGATGAATTTGACAAGTACGTTCGAACAATCTATAAAGCATTTGGTGATCGTGTTAAGTACTGGCTATCTATCAATGAACAAAACATGCAAATATGTTACGGCGATTGGTTAGGGATTGATAAACATCCAGACACTTGGTTCGAAGATAAGTGGAAGGTTAACCATATCATTAATCTTTGTCATGCAAAGGCTGTTATTGCTTGTCATGAATTGGTACCTGGTGGAAAAATTGGACCTGTTCCTGGCTATGTACCAATCTATCCTGATTCTAGTGATCCTAAAGATCAAATTGCGGCGATGAATGCAGAAGAAATGACTGAAAAAGTCTGGGATGATTTGTACGCCCATCGAGAATATAACGGCTTTATTAAGAGTTATTGGAAAGAAAATAACATTGATCCTGATATTCGACCTGGAGATATGGAATTAATTGCAAAAGCAAAAATCGACTTCTTCGGTTTGAATTGCTACCGTTCAAACACTGCCAAGTATTGTGCACCTGAAGAAGAGGAACAGGCGTATGAGCTAAATAAATCTGGTAAAAAAGGAAATTTAAAGTTTCCAAAAGTACCAGGTATGTATCAATTAGTTGCCAATCCACATGTAAAAACGACCGACTGGGATTGGGAAATTGATCCAGTGGCTATGAGATATATGCTGCGGTATGTGTGGGATCATTATCAACTCCCAATGGTTATTACCGAAAATGGATTTGGCGAACATGAACAAGTTAGTGAAGATGGAAAAGTTCATGACCCACAACGAATTGATTTTATGCGGGATCAAATTTACCAGATTGGCTTAGCAATTCAAGATGGTTGCCAAGTGTTTGGGTATAATCCTTGGTCATTCACGGATTTGTTGAGTACTGGTAATGGTATGTCAAAACGCTATGGTGTTGTTTACATCAATACAACGGATGATGAAAAGCTTGATTTTAAGCGTATTCCAAAAGATTCTTATTATTGGTACTCGCAGCTTGTTAAATCAAATGGGCAAAATTGGGGGTAAGTTCCAATGGCACAATATGAAGTGATTGCTGCCGACATACTCAAAAACATCGGTGGTAAAGAGAATGTTACAAATATTAACCATTGTGCGACCCGATTGAGGTTGCAAGTAGCGGATGATAATAAAATTAATGACGAAGCGATATCTAAGCTTAGTGGTGTGGCTGGAACTGTGATGCATGGAAATCAGTATCAAATTGTAATTGGAACTGATGTTGCTAATGTTTACAATGAATTTATTAAACTGTCTGGTGATGTCCAAACGGATAGTACGGCTACTACTCATAAAAAAGATGTATCTTTGAAGTCTGTGGGACAAACGATTGTAGACTTTATTAGTGGAACCTTTGTGCCGATTTTAGGTGTATTAGTTGCTGCTGGATTGGTCTCGGCTGTTTTGAATATTGGCGTTAGTTTCTTTGGGTTGAGCACTAAGAGTGGTACTTATACGGTCTTGTATGCAATTTATCAGGCTGGATATTACTTTTTACCTGTATATCTTGGCTACAGTGCAGCTAAAAAATTAAATGTTAGTGCGATGATGGGGGCTTTTCTAGGAGCAACCCTATTGTATAAAACGATTGATAGCGCAAAAGGCCTCGATTTTTTAGGACTAATGATTCCTCAAATTCAATACAATACTAGCGTTATTCCGATTTTGCTCGGTGTACTATTTATGAAGTTGATTGATACTGGATTGGATAGGGTCACACCTAAAAGTATTAAATTTTTCACGAAACCGTTATTGACAATGATTATTGTCGTTCCTGTAACTTTACTGTGGTTAGGACCATTAGGGTACGAAATAGGTACCGTAATCGCCACTGGGTTGAATTTTGTAAACTTAAAGTTAGGCTGGCTTTCCGTTGGTTTGATTGGGGCACTAACGCCACTGCTAGTTATGACTGGGACTAATCAAGCTTTATTCCCATTGTGTATTGCCGCAATTGCATCGGTTGGTTATGATGCTTTTATTCTACCGGGAATGTTAGCTGCCAATATTGCTGTAGGAGCTGCGACACTAGCAGTTGCATTCTATACAAAGAACGAGCACGAAAAGCAAGTTGCTTTATCAGCTGGTATTACAGGTGTAATGGGAATCACGGAACCATCAATCTTTGGTGTGTTGATTAAAAATCGAATTGCATTATTAAGCACAATGTTTGCAGCAGGTATTAGTGGCGCCTTAGCTGGATTAGTATCGTTGAAGCAATATGCGATTGTTTCACCAGGAATTGCGGCTTTACCAACCTTTGTCCATTCAAGTGGTGCTGGACTTGATAATAACTTTTATTGGTCATTAGTAGTTGTGATCTTGTCTGCTGGTTTGTCGTTTGGTCTCACGTATGTGTTTGGAAGAAAAGCACAATTACAGAAAAAAGATGAATTGGCCACTGATGATATGCATGTGTATCAACCGGTTAGTGGGCAAGTGATTCCATTGCAAGAAGTTAACGACGATGTCTTTTCAAAAGGATTGTTAGGGGATGGCTTTGCTGTAAAACCAGATAATCGTGGCGTGTATAGTCCTGTAACCGGGACCGTGACTATGGTGGCAGAGACAAAACATGCAATTGGTTTTCTTTCAGATTCTGGAATTGAAGTCCTAATTCATCTGGGTATTGATACGGTAGAGTTAAACGGGTTACCTTTCGATATTAAAATTAAGAATGGCAATCATGTCGTGAAGGGGCAATTAATTGGCGAAATGAATCTCGACATGATTCGCAAAGAACAGAAGGATACAACAGTAATTGTTGCTTTAACGCAGCCTAACAAGCAACTAGAAGATAAAAGATATACTGATACACAAATTGGCGATGTTATTGGAAATGTGTCAGTTGTACAGTAAGTAATTGACTTGATTGATAAGATACCGATAATAGTCATGAGTATTTGAACATACGTAGAAGAGGTAGTTGCATGGAATTTAGCAACTATCTTTTTTGTACTTAGATTGAAAAGGTATCAGCTTTTAAGTTCGAAAACAGTTCCCAAAATACTCAGATTAGATTAGTAGAGCTTGGATATCATGTGAATGGTAGTCCTATCATTAACTCTGAGACTGGCCTTCTATGAATATATCAATCATCTTCAAATCATCTCATCAATACATGAATGTTATAAATCATCAATGATACAGATTCAACAAGTTCACATGAAGATCCGTTCATGAAATATTCAGTGGCCAATTGTACCAAGATAGGTGGCCGTTCATCTGCCATTCGAATGGCTTCCCGACTGGAGGGGGTGGCTGACAATGCTCAAGGGCGATGTCCGCCCTGTTCCAGCGTTGTCAGCCGGCCCCGGAAGTCGGACTAGGACGATCATCGGCGGACGAACAGGAATCTAACCTTACCAACATTCAATCTCAGTAAATAATCCGAGTCGAATTTAGTTAGCATAACTTCCAATCAAATGTATAATTAAACTGAGAGTAATCGTTAAGACGAATGGAGTGGGAAGCTATGAGTGTGTCATTACGCATCGCAACAATGTCGGATTTACCAATTATTGTGGATATTTATAACCAAACGATTCCAAGTCATCAGGTGACTGCTGACCTTAAGCCAGTCACGGTGGAGCAGCGGCGGCCGTGGTTTTTGAGCCATACGCCAGAACACTATCCAATGTGGGTCGTGATCAACGATGACTTAGTGATTGGCTGGGTCAGTTTATCGCCATTCTATGGGCGCGCGGCCTACGCGAAGACTAGTGAAATTTCAGTCTATTTGGATCGTAGCGTTCAAGGTAAGGGCCTGGGTAGTCAAGTGCTGGCATTGATTCCAGAAAAGCTACCAGCACTGGGGTTAACGGCGATTGTCGCGTACATTTTTTCAAGTAATATGGCCAGCATTAAGCTCTTCAAAAAATTTGGTTATGAACAGTGGGGGTTCCTGCCAGCAGTGGCTGAGTTAGGTGGTCGTCCTAACGATTTGGTGATTTTGGGACAACATTTTAAGTGAAAAATAGTTAAGGAACCGCTTACATACGTTGAAAAACTTAACAAGGTGTAGGATTGCTATAAAAAACATGTTAAAATTAAGTTCGAGTGTCTAAGTAGTTTGACGCTCAACATTGTTGCTAGAATTCTTTACTGGTATGGTACTGGAGGCATTCTTGGTGAAAAAGAACGAGCCAAATTGGTTAGTGGTATTGCGGACTGTGATGCCACTTGGGCTTAGCTATATTCCCATCGGGTTAGCGTGTGGGGTGCTCTTGCATGCGGCCGGGTTCAACCATCTACTGACGGCGTTAATTTCGGTAATGGTCTTTTCCGGTGGCGCCCAATTTTTAATTGCATCGATGCTGACAATCAATGCACCGATGACAACCATTATTTTGATGATGTTTTTCTTGGAGTTACGGTACGCCTTGTTAGGTTCCAGCCTATCGCGTTACTTAAAAGGGCAATCGCTACCGTTTATTTTTACGTTTGCGTTTTCGATGAATGATGAAAACTATGCGGTCAACTACTTAAAGTTCGCAACCGATAAGCATTGGAAACCATCACAAGCACTGCTGGTTGAACACTATTCGTTGCTATTCTGGACCGTCAGTAACATTGTCGGGAGTCTGATTGGCAGTGCCCTGACGATTAATCTCCAAGTGGTCGATTTTGCGTTAACGGCGCTATTCATTTATATGGCAATTATGCAAACTAAGAGTCGTTTGATCATCTTAGTCGCAATTTTGTCTGGCGTTTTAACGATCGGGTTCCTAGTCTTGATGAAGAGTACGTTGGGCTTAGTCGTTTCAACGTTACTGGCATCATTGACCGGTTACTTTATTGAACGTTACTTGTTAGCACATAAGCCAGAAAGTCATTTACTCTATAAGGTTCACGATCCCACTGGCCCAGCAGCCATGGAAGAATCTGACAAGTAGGGCACAGAGGGGTTTTTCTTATGCAATCAGTCAGCTCAATGAGTAGTATGGACCACTTTTGGTTGGTCATTTTTTGTGCGTGTGTGGCCTTTATCCCACGCTTCTTTCCATTACTGTTCTTTACGAAGCGGAAGATTCCAGAATGGTTCAACGAGTGGATGCGGTTCGTACCCGTCTCACTGTTTACAGCGCTCGTTGTCAAAAGCGTCTTCATTGATAGTAAGTACGCGGTGATTACTTCGGGTAATCTGGGCATGATCATTTCAGCGATTCTCGTTGGATTTGTGGCCTACCGGACGCGTTCAATGACGTTGTCGGTGGTGATCGGCTTAGTATCAGTGATGATTTTCGTGTTGTTAATTCATATATGATGTTAGTTGGAACTGGATGATCCGGTTCTTTTTTATTATGGTTAAAATAATTGTGAGGAGGCCTGTAAATGACGTGGTTATTGGTATTCTTACCGGGACTGTTGGCAGGACTAGTCCAAGGCTTGACCGGCTTTGGGGCAGCAATCGTCATGATGATTTTTCTACCGCAACTTTTTTCAATTGCGCAAAGTGCTGCGGTTGCTGGGGTGATTATGGCGGCAAGCGTGCTGACTTTGGTTTGGCGGAATCGGCACCATATTCATTTACGCCAAATCGTGATTCCGTTTATCATCTACGCGAGTGTAGCGGCCTATTCAGTGCATCTCGGTCAAGAATTGGATGTGCAACTATTACGCCGGCTACTCGGGGCCTTGTTAGTAGCGTTGGCGATTTACTTTAGTTTGAGCAAACGCGCGGCCACCCAAGTTTACCCGTGGTGGCTAGCCGGGATTTTTATGATTATTTCAGGCTTTTTCAATGGCCTGTTTGGCATTGGCGGTCCCTTAATGGCGCTGTATTTCCTTTCGCTAGCGGATACAACGGCCGATTATTTGGGCAACTTACAAACCTTCTTTTTAATTGATGTCATCTATATCTCAACGGTGCGGGTGCTCAACGGCATTTTGACACCAGTTCTGATTCCAAATATTCTAATTGGGATGGTCGGGGCGGTCATTGGAACTGCGATTGCGGCACGCATCTTACCGCATTTACCGATGACAACGGTGCGCCACCTGATTTACCTGTTTATTGGATTGAGCGGGAGCTATTATCTTTTTATTTAAGCGCTTCGTCAAGTGAAGTTGATAGACTGTAAATCTTATTTAGCGGTATCCCGGCAGCGACATAAAAAACGACTGATTCAAAGCGACCTTCATAACAGACCGTGAATTGAATCAGTCGTTTTGTATTAATCAGTGAATTTGAGTGCCCGCCCCAGTCCGTGCTAATCAGCTGCGGTAATTGTCCCTAATCCGTATTGGTAGAGAAGCTCGTCAGTACGGTCTAAATCATAGCGCTGGCTGAGTGCAAAGATAATCAGTGCATCCCATTCATCTTTGGCATACAAGACGGCATAGCCGGTTCGTTTGAGCATCGTATTGAGCTCAGTCAGTGAAAGCTTGAACCCAAAGCCTAACGCAATCATGCGTGCCCGGTTGGGGCGGCGTTTGCCATCAAAATACTGGTAGCCAATCGATGGCGTCAGATTGGCTTGTCGGATGACCTGACTTTTAGTGACCTGCTTAACCTGAATCAGCTCGGCAAGGTATTCAGCTGGGTTGGTGCGGATAAAACTGCTGGCCATATTTGTCATAAATTGATCGGCCTCACTTGCTTGTTCGATTTCGTTGAAAAGTTCACTCGTTTTACGTTCTGTCACGACTGGCCCTCCCTAATACGTGTGGTTTGATTAGTATTAGTTTACCAGAGATTATTGTAATTTAAAGGTCAAATGACGGTCACTGAAGTAGCTTGGGTTATAAATCAATTCAACGGTCCCGTTCGCTTTGGATTGGCCAGTCATGGTTCCACTGACGGTTCCACCAGCGCTCAAATCACCACTATCCAGTTGATCGTTCGCATCAATGTTGATTTCATCCAGACTGGTTTGGTTGCCAGCGGCTTTGATTTCGAAGTCGTAAGGGTTGTAGGAGACCTTTTCCTTACCGATATTTTTGAGCTTGACCGTTACAGTGTAATACTGATTGCCAGTTTTCGGCTGATCATCATCCAGCGTCGTGGCCGTTTTGACATCGGTCACCGTGACCTGAACGTGATCGATGGTAGCCGTTTCGCCAACTTTGTAAACGCGCTTGGTTGTGGCCTTTTTTGAGCTAGATTTCTGACTCGTAGCCTGTTTGGCAGATGCGGCCTTAGAATTAGTCGCGTCATCGGGCGAGCTGACGATGCCGATGACGATAAAGGCGCCGAGGGCAATGAGCACCCAGACCCACCAACGTTGATACCATGATTTGCTTGTCTTCATATGCTTGACCTACTTTCTCAGTGCTAAGCCGCCTGCGATGACGATCAGTAGGCCACTTAAAATCCCAAAGGCGCTAACGAACACGAAATTCAGAATTCCGCATAAGATAATTAACCAGCCCATCAAGACGTGGTTGCGGTTAATAAAGGCGCTCAAAATGATAGCTAATGCGGAGACGACGATACAACCGACGCCGAGATTACTAACACCGGCGCTACCGCTGGCTTCAAGAGCACTACCGATACCGCCGATCGTCATGGCGAGTAGTCCGGCAATGATACCAAAGATACCGCCAATGATACCGAGAACTAATTCGGCCGTCCGAGAGCGGGGTGCGGATGTAGTGAGATCAGTTTGACTATTTTTTGACATTGTAATTCCTCCAAAAGTATGGTTATGATAAGTGTTGATAATTTAAGTAAAAAGGGGGCCGCCGGTTGTTACCAATTGTGCAGGCGATGCAATTATTGAGCGAAGCGGGCTACGAACCACTGGGGCCGCTGTTGCCAACACGCGAATTTCCATTATTAGTTAAAAAGCAACAAGTGGTGTCCGTCGCAAAAATCGTGCGTGATGACAATCTACCCGTCTTGCAACGGCTCAAGCAGCAACCGGTTCCCCGAATGCCCCAAATTGAGGCGTTATTAACGCGGCCGGATTGTGTCGTCAGTATCGAAACGCTGATCAACGGTCAGACTCTGGCCGACCAACTGCGAACCCAGGGGCCTTTTTCCCCTGAAATGACGGCCCGGGTCGCAACGGAACTGTTACAAACTTTACAAGCATTAGCTGACCGTGAAATCGTGCACCGCGACTTAAAACTCAGCAACGTGATGTGTTATCGCGACCACTATTACTTGATTGACGTGAATGCGGCCCGACAGCACCATGTCGCCCAAAACGCAGATACCCGCTTACTCGGAACGAGTGGTTTTGCGGCCCCCGAGAACTATGGGTTTGCTCAGACCGACCAACGAAGTGATATTTACTCGCTAGGGGTGGTCTTGAACTGCTTACTAACGGGGCAGGAACCCCGCGGCCCATTGGATACAGCGACCCGCACTGCGGATGAGGTCTGGGGTCCAATTATTGCCCAAGCCACGGCACTGGATCCAGACCAACGCTATCAAAGCGCCACGGCGATGCTCGCTGCCATCCCTGGCAAGTCGGCGCCGGTAAGCCCGCAACCCAAACCAGATACGCCTAAACGGCAAGCGTTTAAAGTCCAGTTAACTGCCAAGTGGCAACACCGGCTACAACGTGGACTCGTAATCACGTTGTGGGTTTTGTATGGGCTCTTAATTCTCGGCTTAATGGGTGCTGGTTGGGACCAGGCGACCGTTGCCGCCAAAATTAACTTTTGGTCGAGCGGATTTTTGATGTTCGTTGCCCCGGTAATCGCTCATTATTTCAATCGTTGGCTCAAGCAACAGTGGTCGTCCAAGCAATGGTCCCGTTACCGTTGGTGGCTGCGCATCGCCGAAACGGTCGTCATTTTGGCGGGAATCATTTACATTGGATAATGTACATTGGCTGGTTAACCATTCGCTAGTACGTTAATTATCATAATCGTTACGATGATAAAAGGCTTATGCAAAATGCATAACTGTTGGGTCATTTCAATTTGGGGTGTTGTGGGCCACACCAATATAAGTGCGAGCGGACCTGTAAGTTTAGACTATGACTAAGCGCTGCTATATGAGCCGCGACTGATAGGAAGTCGCTGGTTGATTCTCATCATCAATAATCCGTTTATATAGAAATAATCGGCCATTCTAGTGTTTTAGATTGCCGGTTAATCATGAAAAATTCAAAGTCCGACTAGTTATGCACAACTAGCCGGACTTTTTTTAACGTTTTGGTGATATTTTGAGATGGCAATAATGGTGAAAAAACTAATTTTCTGAAAATTTGAAGTTAATAACCACTTTATGTTACAATACCAATCGTTACGTTAATAATTAAAATATATGTAAATTGATATAAGAAAGGAATATTAAACGGATGGATTTAGAACATAAGACGAGTTGGCGTTACCTGTTAGGGTGGACATTTATCTTACTAATGGTGGCGAGCGCCACATATTTGCATGACGTGGAAGTTATTTTGCCGGAGATTGGCGCCCTGACGGCGGGGACTTGGATTTATCGCAAGGCGGACTGGACACGGCAACCCAGAAAATTATTTTTAGCGCCATCCGGAACGGCGGTCATCGGCTTCTTGGTCAACCGCCTGCCAACGGATTATCCAATCAAAGTTTTGATTGGCGTGCTATTGATGTTGCTACTATTGAAAGGGTTGAGATCCAACCTGGCGCCAGCCTTTGCAACTGGACTATTACCCATCATCATTAACGCCACCCACTGGTCATTCATTGTCGCAATTTTCTTTTGGACGCTGAGTCTGATGGTTGGGGTTCGATTGCAGCAGCGACAACCAGCAATTCATTCGGCACCGGCCACCGCTAATTGGTGGCAAATGCTGGGCTTTAGTTGTCTCGTGCTCCTCTGGGTCAGTATCGTGTGGTTCGTAGGCCAGCCGCAGATGGCTGCGATTCCGCCGGTCATTGTGGTTTTCTTCGAGGCAACCCAGCAACCAGATTATTCGGTGAAACTCGCCGTTAAACAATGGGCCGCATTGACTGCCGCAGCGACGATTGGCGTTGGCGTGCACTTGCTGGTCGCTTCGTGGCTACTGACGACGGTATTGACCATGCCGTTAGTGTACTTGTTATTGTTAGGCTTACGGCTTAAATTGCCAGCTGCCTACGCGTTTCCGCTGTTAGCGCTAGTGTTGCCAGCAGAGATGTTCGACAAGTTGCCGTTGTCGGCGGCACTGGCTGCGGCCTTCTTCTTAGGCGCGCTCCTAGCGTACCAGCGCGTGTTGGGCTGGGTACGCGCGGTAGTTACTGAAAATTAGTAGAGAAGTCTCTGAAAACGGGTTATCAGAAGCTTGGCGGTTTCATGAAAAATCGGGTCGCTGTGAACTTTATCGGTTGATTACGCGTACAACGGGTCAGGGGTTTAGGGTCGGCTTAGTCCTGCCTCAAACCGACTCTAGACGCGGTTAGTTCGTCTGATGAATGAATTAAGCGAGTAATCAAGTAAAACGAGTACAGTGATGGTGCGCCATGAACAACGAGCTTTCCGGCATAAAAAGATTAATTTGCCATTAAACCCCTGAATCATAAGTAATAACAAAAAAACAAGCGTTCAGAATCCATAAAATTCTGAACGCTTGTTTTAAGCTGCATTAAGCATTTTTATTGATACGATTGTCCGCATACATGTACTTCCGCGTCATTGGTAAGTTCCGTGATGAAGCACCCTTAGTAACGAGATACTGCATAACGTCGATGTTACCAGATTGGAAGGAAGCGGCGCAGGCTTGGAGATAGAGATCCCACATCCGCGTGAAGCGCACGCCCATCTTTTCTTCGATTGCGGCGCGTTTGGCATTAAAGTTTTCGTCCCAGATTTCAGTGGTCCGTTGGTAATGCCGCCGTAACGTTTCAACATCAGCGACTTGTAGGCCGGCTTCAACGATGTGTTGGAGGTTTTCAGTCATCCCGGGAACGTAGCCACCTGGGAAGATGTACTTGTCTAACCAACCGTTAGTCGCACCACCTTGTTGCCGGGTAATCCCGTGCAGTAAAGCGACACCGTTGTCTTTAAGGTAGTGGTTGACGCGTTCGAAGTACATTGCTAAGTTGTCCTTACCAACGTGTTCAAACATGCCGACACTAGTAATGTAATCAAAGGTCTCATCGCCTAGTTCACGGTAATCTTGTAATCGCACTTCGGCAACATCGCTCAAGCCTTCATCTTGGATGCGCTTGGCAACTAAGTTATATTGTTCTTGGGAAAGGGTGACACCAACGACTTTCAGGCCATATTCCTTCGCAGCCGTTAACATCAAGGTTCCCCAACCACAACCGATATCAAGTAGCGTCTTGCCAGGTTGTGGGTTGAGCTTTTGGATGATGTGGTGCACTTTATGAATCTGTGCTTCTTCCAACGTATCCGTATCGTGCTTGAAGTAAGCACAGGAATAGGTCATGGTTGGGTCAAGCCACATCTTATAGAAGTCGTTACCAACGTCATAATGGCTCTGAATATCTTGTTGGCTCTTCTTTTCAGAGTGCGATTGTTTAGGCATGAACCGCTTGAATTTGGAATTGTTGAAAAAGCTTTCTGCCGATTCGTAGGCGGATTCAATTAATTTCTGAATACTGCCGTCAATTTCAATTTTGCCATCCATGTAGGCTTCACCGAGTGCGATGGACGCATTCTTAGTGATGTCGCGCATTGGAATGGCTTCTTTAAATGTCACCGTTACTTCTGGTGTGCCTTCACCATAAGTTTCACTGCTACCATCCCAGTAGTTTACTGTGACGGGGATATTGAATGAGTGACTCAAAAGGGTGTGGTAAAAAGTTTTCTCTAGCATTGCAATAAGGATCCTTTCTTCGTAAAATACATTAATTATTATACGCCTATGAAAATGGTTTTGTAAGCACAACGAATCGCGAGGTTGTTTGCAAACATGGTATAATAAATTAATTGGAAAATCAGCTAATGGGGGTGTCGTGATGAAGAGATGGATGTGGATCGTGTTTGCGGTAATTATCGCCGTGGGGGTCGGTAGTTACTCTTACACACGTTATCGGTTGCAAGAAGAATCCTATGCTGATGAGATGCGGACGGGGGAACGGGCGCTGAAAGATCACGATTATTCGTTGGCTGAGACGAGTTTTACGCACGCTTCGCGGACACGGGCTAGCAATGCGACGGCTCAGCGCTATTTGACGCAGACCCAGACTTACGTGGATGGCACGCAAGCGATGAACAATCGGAAGTTTAGTGCGGCCAAACAAGACTTCACGACCGTTAAGACGACTAAGCACGGGTCAACGACGCTGATTCAGCAAGCTCGCGAACAGTTGACTTTATTGCAGAAGATTCAGGATAAACGCAAGACGTATCAACAACAGTATCAGCAGGCCTTAACGCTGAACAAGGCGAATGAGTTTACTGACTCGAACGTTGTAATTGCGACCTTATTAAAAGACAAAACTTTCAAGCAGCGGTATTATCAGGATATTCGCAAGAACGTGCTGACGCTCCGCAAACAAAACAACGCTTCACTTAAGACGTTGACGGGATCAGTGCCAGCTTTGCCAAACACAGCCCAATCGATTGCTGGGACGAGCGGCGCACAATCATCACCGTCTCAAAATGGGCAGACTAAGCAGAACTCGCAGGCTAGCTCCAGTTCGTCGTCAACCACGGCATCTGTGACTAATGGGGCTTCGGGTACGACTAGTCCGAGTGCCAGTTCTAGTAGCAATCAGATTCAAGCGACCCGGGCGGAATTGAATGAACAGGGTGTGGATGCTAGTCAGTATAGTGATGCTGAGATTCAGGCCATTATTCAACGAGCGGCGGCACAACACTTGTCCTTAGCTCAGGCGGTCAAAACGATGAATCAGTCGTCGGACCAGATCCAGGCAACGCGTGATGAATTATCACAAGCTGGTTTTGATGCCAGTCAGTACACGGATGCCCAGATTGAAGCGATTCTTCAACAGGCGAGTTCGCAGCATATGTCGATCGCACAAGCGGCAAAGTCGTTGCAGTGATATAAGCAAAATAATAGCGGTATGGAAGTTCAATTAACAATCATCGATAAAACACCTACTTTTAGGTGTGAATCGGTGATTTTTTTATAAAAACTGTTATAGAATGTAGGAGTAAGGACGGAGTGTTTCCGTTCATTACGGTTTGTTTTACGGGGGCGGTCATTTTATATCGGTATTGACCTTTTTTTAACGCATATATGTCAAAATAGGTATAAAAATGACTATTTTGTGTACTATTTTTGTTTGATGCTATAGAATATTAACAGATTAGGGGGTTAAGGTGCCCGTTGACCAGTGGATTAATGGCAGGCCCAATCAGCGTGATTTGGCAAAGTAATCCGGATGTCAACGGTGGACATCGAGATTCAGTATGATTATTAATAAACATGTGATGCGCAGTACGAATGAGAAGCAAGTTCTGCAGCAGGTTATTAACGAAGGACCAATCAGCCGGAGCCAAATTTCACGGAACCTGAGTTTGAATAAGGTAACGGTATCAGACATTTATAACCAATTACTTCGCACCCAGTTCATTAAGGAGATTGGTTGCGGGGTCAGCACGAAGAACGGTGGCCGTAAGCCGGTAATGGCCGAGTTGAACGTCAACTACGGCTTTGTGGCAAGTATTGATATGTCGGCCGACGCCATCAAATTGATGTATTCCCGTTTAAACGGGAAAATCCTGCACTTCCAAAGCTTCAAGACCAGCGATATGACGTTAACGGATGTCATCGACCTGATTGAAGATCAATTACGGAATGTTGACGACTATGGCACGATTCATGGCTTAATGGGGGTTGCAATCGCGCTGGATGTCATTATCTATGAAAATAAGATTTTAAAGACGCCAATCAAGGGCCTGACCCACTTTGATTTAGCGAAGTACTTGCGGGATAAATTACGGATCCCAGTGGTACTGGAAAAGAAAGCTAACTTAACGGCCGTATTTGAACGGGACTTCCACGATAATGAAATCTTTGACAACGTGGTCTCCGTCGTCGTTCGCGACCAAATTCATGCTGGTATCGTGGCTGACTCACGGCTTTACTCTGGACATGAGGGTGAAGCTGGTGAAGTTGGGACCGCGCTATTAGAGGACCGGCGTGTCGAGAATCATATGGCTTCCTACAATGACTATGCGTCCGAAAAAGCTTTATGGGCACGGCTCAAGGAAATCAAACAGGTGGACCGGCTCGATTTGACGACGGTCAAGCATGATTATATCAATCATAATAAAGAAGTGACGGCAGTCTTCGATGACTTCGTTTACTACCTGTCCAAGGTGATTGCCAACGTTTCCACTGCCTTTGCGCCGGACGTGGTCGTCCTAAACACGACGGTCTTGGAGATCTTGCCACAACTATTGACGGATATTCGTGATAACACGGCGAAGTTGACGTCACCAAGTCGGCAGGTGCCAATCATTGCGACGAAGAATGTGCAATCCGCAGCGCTATTGGGTGGCGCGTCGGTCATCATTCATCAAGCGTTAGGTTTGGAAAGCTTAAAAATGCAGTTCTCATGAGTAATCAAGTGTCCATTTAAACGAACGCGTGAAGTTTATCAAGTGATTAGTGATAAACTTTACGCGTTTTTTATCGGAACGTTACAGCCTTTTGATGTTTATTAGGGCCGCTTTCCGTTAAAATGGACGTATGGGATAGCAGAGGGGTGGATTTTGTGGAATTTTGGTCGCAACTAATTCGAAATGTGCGTTGGCGGCGCGCATTCGTATTAGCGCTGATTGTGTTAACACTGTACTTAGCTTCAAGTATGATGAGTATCATACTATTAACGTTTATCTTTACTTTTTTGGTGACGCGACTCGTTCGGGCCATTCGGCGATGGGTCAAACTACCGCCGACGCTGATCGTGATCGTCATCTATGCGCTCGTGATATTGGAAATTTATTTTGCGGTATCGATCTATTTGCCGCAATTGATCAAGCAGACTTTTTTGACCTTTGAATCGGTCTACCGCTTCTATCAGAATCCGTCACATGACACGAACCAATTGTTGACGTGGGTGACGTCGTATTTCCAAGAATCTGACTTACTTAAACAACTGAAGGGTGGGATCTCAGTTGTTTTCCAGTACATTACCAATATCGGTAACATGGGATTGACGTTCTTCCTGTCCTTTATTCTGAGCTTCTTCTTTACAATTGAAGATCACCAGATGCGGGTCTTTACAAAGCGTTTTTTGACGAGCACGTTTGGCTGGTTCTTCCAGGATGTTTATTTCTTCGCCAAAAAGTTCGTGAACAGCTTTGGCGTCGTCTTGGAAGCACAGTTCCTGATTGCCATCGTGAATACGGTGATTACCGTGGCGTTCATGGCAATCTTGAAAATGCCGCAACTGATTAGTTTAGGTTTGATGATTTTTATTCTCAGCCTGATTCCGGTCGCCGGTGTGATCATCTCAGTCGTCCCACTGAGCTTGATTGCCTATTCAGTCGGCGGTTTACGCTACGTTGTCTACATGTTACTGATGATTCTCGTGGTGCACGCGCTGGAAGCTTACGTGTTGAATCCAAAGTTCATGTCGAGTCGGACGGAATTACCGATTTTTTACACGTTCGTCGTTCTACTGGTGAGTGAACGCTTATTCGGGGTCTGGGGACTGATCGTCGGTGTGCCGATTTTTAACTTTATTTTAGATATTATTGGTGTGAAACCGGTTCACCGGCCGCGCCCCAATATTAATCTGAAAAAAACGATTACTTTCCACCCGGATTCTGAAAATAAGCACTGATATTGTTTTGATTTTTCGCTTTTTCAGTGTAAAATAGGGTGAGTAAATAACTTAAGAAAGAGGTCATTAACTGCTATGGCAAAATTAGTATTGATTCGTCACGGTCAAAGTGAATGGAACTTATCTAACCAATTTACTGGTTGGGTTGACGTTGATTTAAGCGAAAAGGGTGTTGAAGAAGCTAAGGCTGCTGGTCAAAAAGTTAAAGAAGCAGGCTTACAATTCGATTACGCCTTCACTTCAGTTTTGACTCGTGCCATCAAGACTTTGCACTATGTTCTTGAAGAATCCGACCAACTTTGGATTCCTGAAACCAAGACTTGGCGTTTAAACGAACGTCATTATGGTGCATTACAAGGATTGAACAAGAAGGAAACCGCTGAAAAATACGGTGATGACCAAGTTCATATCTGGCGTCGTTCATACGATGTTTTACCTCCATTATTGAGTGCCGATGATGAAGGTTCAGCTGTTAACGATCGTCGTTACGCTGACTTAGACCCTAACATCGTCCCTGGTGGTGAAAACTTGAAGGTTACCTTGGAACGCGTTATGCCTTTCTGGGAAGACCAAATCGCACCTAAGTTATTAGACGGCAAGAATGTAATCATTGCTGCCCACGGTAACTCATTACGTGCTTTGAGCAAGTATATCGAACAAATCAGTGATGATGATATCATGAACCTTGAAATGGCTACTGGTGAACCAGTTGTCTATGACTTTGATGAAAAGTTAAAGGTTCTTGGTAAGGAAAAGTTAGGCAAATAATTTAATAGTTATTTACTAGTTTTTTTGGAGCACTCCGCTGTCTCAGGGGAGTGCTTTTTTGGGCGCTGAGGTCGGATAACGTGTGATGGGGTTGGCAGTTGGTGGCAAATGGACGCTGAGTGCTGAATTGAAAACTAAACTTTTTGTTTCAGAAAGTAACCGGCCTTATATATTTAGATAAAATCAATTATGATCAATGATGGTGGCGTATTGCTTGAAGGTTTGGGGATTTAAAGGGGGACAAAGCTGGATGAATATTAAAAGGTACGGGGTCGATGCGCCGTTTGCACTACTGATCTATACCGTTTTTGGTGTGGGACTACTGTTGCATGCCTACGTAAATCGGTTGAACTATCCGATTGGCATTGAAATGACGCTAGGAATTATATTATTTTTGGGTGCGTTGATTTTTTTGCATACCACGGCACAGGGGAAGTACCAGTTGTTTGATGAGGCGATGCACCGCTTAAATTTAAAACCGGACAGTCAGGTCTTAGATTTAGGCTGTGGTCGGGGCGCACTGTTGACTCGGATTGCACAGCAGTTAGGCCTAGCCGGGAAAGTAACGGGCTTGGATTTGTGGTTGTCGCGGGACCAATCACATAATAAGATGGCCGTGACGCAAAAGAACGTGGAGGACCTTGGCCTAGCCAATCGAGTTGATTTGGTGACTGGGGACATGGCTAAACTAGATTTCCCAAACGCGAGCTTTGATGTGGTAACGTCCAGCTTTGCCATCCATAATATTAAGAATGAACAAGCTCGGATCAATGCTGTCAAGGAAGCCATTCGGGTTCTAAAACCGGGTGGTCATCTGATGATCATTGATACGGGTCGCAATATCAACGAGTACGGTCAGGTCTTTCAAGACGCTGGCTTGCAAATCACCCAGTCAATGAGTTTGGGATTTAACGGTTGGTGGGCTACCCCGCTAACTGATAGTTACGTGGTCGCTGGCAATAAGCCAACAAGTAACACGGCAAAATAGAGATTAAAAAGAGAATAAGAATAATTGTTAATAACACCGCCTATTTGTGGGTAAGTTAAGCATTATCTGGGGATAAGCGGTGAAAAAGATGAAAATTGTGGTTAATTAAATTATCCACAGTGCATAACTTTTACGGCATAGAAGTTATCAACAAGTTTGTTAGTAAAGAAGAGAAATTGATTGCGGGGTTAAGTGGAAAAATGAGTGAAGCAACAAGTGAAGTAACACAACGTGAAATGGTTCGGATTATCAGTCAGTTCCGGAAGCAAGGTTTCAAAGGAAACTATCTGAGTTTTCAACATGTCGCTGACGAAGGCGCATCGTACTTCGTTGTGATGGGCGATGAAAATAACGGTAATCAAGGATTGTTTAAAATCGACTTGTTGACTGGTGAAATTGCGTTTCAGTACATGCTGGATGAAGACCATGTCGTAAGTAAATAGTGATTCATTGAGGGACGGAGCAGCTCCACGGGAGACGCCGTCCCTTTTTTTGTACGCGGGTTTTGAGGATGAAAATTGTAAAGATTGAAATGGTACTAAATGTCATAAAACTAGCCATGTCTGGTGTCATTTCAAAAAGTTGATAGCTTAATTAAATAGGACGAGAACCAAAAACAGGGTTCTCGTCCTATTACTTATTCAATATAAAATTAATTTTGAGCGGCTTGTTGTCCAGCTAAACGCCCAAATGTTTGTGCGTGACTAGCAGCAAGACCAGGCACACGATCTGGATAACTACCAAAGAAGAAGCCACCACTATCGTTACCAGCAGCGTAGAGATGGGGGATAGCATGGTATTGATTATCCATGACTTCCATTTGTTTGTTGATTCTTAGACCGTCGAATGTGCAGAGAATTCGGCCTCCAAGAATACAGCCATAGTAAGGCTTCTTGTTAACGGAGGTTAAGCGATAAGCTTCTTTACCGAAGTCCTTGTCAATATTATCATTAACTAGTTCATTGTTACGTTTAACAGATGCTTCAACATTGGCAACGGGGAGTTGAAGATGTTGTGCAAGTTCTTCAATTGTATCGGCTTTAACAACGAGCCCTTTATCAACGTATTGTTGAGTATCTTCACGTAGCTTTTCGGCACTTGCCATGTATCCAGGAAAACCAACTCTTGCACACCCCACCATGTGGAATTGCTTAGCATATTCGTCGAAGTTGTCATCCCAAATCATGGCGTATAGGTAGCCTGGTTGTTTACTAGCAGCATTGACAATAAATTGATAAGGAACAGATTCGTTAGCAAAGCGTTGTCCCCGCATATTTAGTTTTAGCAAAGGATGGCTGCCTAACCATAACCAGTCTTTATAGGTCGCTGTTTGGACGTACATGTCATCCGTTTTAGTACCAATTGGAACTAAGCCCCGGTCAAAAATACATTCGGCAGGCTCCTCGTCTTTGATTGCCCCGATATTTAGTGCTGAGGTAATTCCGGCACCATTACTACGCGGGCTGTCGTTATAAACGTTTTTCTTTAGGGCGAGGGGATTCCATTCTTTTAGTAATTGTTTATTAGCAGAGTACCCTCCAGTACATAAAATGACCCCCTTCGAAGCATTAATCTGAATGTATTCTCCGTTAGATAAATCCTTGACGATTGCACCAGAGACTTGACCATTAATTGTTAACAGTTTAATCAATGCAGTTTTAAAACGTAAATTTACACCCATTGATTCAACTTTTTCTTGGAACCATTGTCCGTATGACGCAAACGTTTTATCGTCGATAGTTGGATCGTTTTCAGTTGGAAATCCAGTGTATGCGGAGCTGGTGACCATTGCATCGGGCTCTGAACGTAAATGAGCACCGTGTGGCTTTAAGATATTATCTTCGACCCAGTTAACGGCCTCAGCGCTATGATTGGCCCAGTGGTAAATTAATCCTTCATCAACATTGTGTTGTGCAAAGGATGCCAGGTATTCAACGAGGTCATATTTGTTGATTGTTAAACCCGCACGTTTTTGTGCGTTAGTTCCGACACCACCTAAGCCAAGACGTAGTAGGTTAATGCTGTCTTCTTTTTCAATAACGGTTACTTGGGCTTGCTTTTCGGCTGCAGCAGCTGCGGCCATCATACCAGCATTTCCCGCACCAATGACTAAAACTTCTGTATTTAAAGTTCGCTTAACATCAATGTCATTAACTTCATAATGATCAACATTTTGTAAATTAAGCATTTTAAAGCCTCCAAATTGTGAATGATTTATTTATTTTTATACATTAGAAAAACTTTTAATTTGAGGAACTTATAAGAGGTACCGCTTACATAGTTAAAAAATATCACAAAATTATTTAGTTGTGAAACACAAAAATGTTATCATTAATAAGTAAAACTGATTATTAAAGGGAGACAGAGAAAATGAATATTTCACATTTGAAGGTTTTCATTAACTTAGCAGAGACGTTGAATTTTTCATTGACTGCAAAGACAATGAATTTAACACAATCTGCGGTTTCACAGGCAATCAAATCAATTGAAATCGAACTTGGATTTTCCCTATTTAAGCGTACTAAACGTCAGGTGAGTTTAACAAAGAGCGGAGCACTGTTTTATCGTCGGGTTACAACCGTCTTGAGTAATTTTGATAAAGCTGTTATTGATAGTCGTGAAATGTACCAACGTGAGAAAAGTACATTAACGATTGGAACAACAGGCACGAGTTTTGAGTCTCATGCGCTACCTCTAATGATTAAAAATTATCGTAAGGCATATCCTGATGTGAAGATTTACCTGGAATATTTTAATCATAATCGGCTAAAACAACATTTATTAAATAAAGAGTGTGATTTGATTTTTACAACGCAAGATGATCTTTATGATACACCTAAAATTGCTTTTACTAAGCTTGTTGGTGGGTACTTTTGTGCTTTGGTTCCGGTTGGGAATGAATTGAGTCAGCGTTCCGAATTACCATTAGATTCGTTTGAACAACAAAATTTGATTCTTTTAAATGATAATTGGTGTCCGCCTGAACAGTTAAAATTACAACGATTATTGCAAAATAGTTATCCAGATCTTGAAACAACATTTGTGGATAACGTTGCAGTGGCGAACACCATGGTCGAAGCAGGGCTAGGAATCACGGTCATGCCAAATTTCATTAGTTGTACCGATCGGCAACTTTTCAAGATGATCCCGCTGGATTATTCGGTGGATTTAGCATATGGTACAGGAACACTAGTACAGCTACCTTCAGATGCAGCAAGTGATTTTACCAGATGGTTGGTCAAATATGATACTTTTGCGTAACATGGGAGATTAGAGGATGAACAGAGGTAGCTTATAGTGAAAAAATCAGGTCTACCGATTGTAGATATCTGTTGCTCTCATGAGACTGTTACAGTGAATGAATTGTGACACAGTTAAAATATGATTTTAAAGGAGTCGAAGAATAACCATGCTAAGAGGACTATCCCCTTTAACTTGCACTAATTTGATTAGATTGGTGCTCTTTTTGTTGACAAATCCTGTTATATCAGTGATTTGAGACAAAACGGACGAAGAAAAATACTTTAAAAAGTTGAGAAAAATCTTCTACCACAGAATGCAAAACGTTTCCGAGTGAAAAACTGGCGCTACGGGAAAAGCGTACTTAGAATTTCGATAAAATGTTTTATGGGATGTTGTAATATGTAAAAGTAACAATTATGATAACCGGTTGACATACTAGTCTAAATAATATATGATGTAATCGTTTTCAAAATAATGTCAACCGGTTGACACAAACGATTAGGGGTAGTTAATATGTCTAAAGGTAAACTCAGTATGTTCAAAAATACGTCGTATCTGCAGAGCTCCGTAACGATTCTTTTGTTTTTTACATCATGGGGCGTTTGGTGGTCATTCTTCCAGTTATGGCTGACATCTACTAAAAATGGTCTGGGATTGTCAGGTAGTGCGGTTGGTACGATTTATTCGGCAAATTCAGTAGTGACTTTAATTTTGATGTTTGTCTATGGTGCACTACAAGATAAATTACAATTAAAGCGGACGTTATTAGTCGGATGTGCGATACTTGAAACTTTGATTGGTCCTTTCTTTACTTGGATTTATGCGCCACTACTGAAGCACAGTTTTGTAATCGGTATCATTATTGGCGCTATCTTTTTATCTGCAGGGTTTTTAGCTGCATCTCCAGTTTTTGAAGCCTTTATTGAAAAAATTAGTCGGAAGTTTGATTTTGAATATGGTCAGGCACGGGCATGGGGATCATTTGGTTATGCACTCTCAGCGCTATTAGCAGGCTTTTTGTTTGTAATCAATCCCAAACTCAATTTTTGGTTTGGATCCCTATTTGGATTATTTTTATTATTAAATTTACTGTTTTGGAAACCAAAGCAATCTTCCAAGAAACATACAGCAAGTGTTGTGAATAACGAAAAATCGGCACCGACTTTGAAGGAAATGGCTGGTGTACTTAAGGTACCACAATTATGGCTGATAATTATTATCGTAATGTTTACTTGGACTTTTTATACTGTGTTTGATCAACAGATGTTTCCCGAATTTTATACACAACTATTCGCAACACCAGCACTGGGACAAAAGATGTATGGGACATTAAACTCGATTCAAGTTTTCTTTGAAGCAATCATGATGGGTGTTGTGCCAATTATTATGCGGAAGATAGGTGTTCGGAATACGCTGTTATTAGGAATGCTAGTAATGTGCATTCGAATTGGTGGTTGTGGTTTGGTTGTTGATCCGGTAGGTGTTTCATTGATTAAAATGTTACATTCGCTTGAGGTGCCATTATTCTGCTTGCCAATTTTTCGCTATTTTACATTACATTTCAATACGAAGCTTTCTGCAACGCTCTATATGGTTGGATTTCAAGTTGCAGCTCAAGTCGGTCAAGTTATTTTGTCCACGCCACTCGGTGCATTGCGTGACCAAATTGGTTATAGCGCGACTTTCCGAGTTATCGCAGGAATCGTTTTCTTAGCAGCCGTCTTTGCCTTTTTCGTTTTGAAAAAGGATGATCAAGACGTTGAAGGCCAACCATTGGAACGTGAAGAAGTTATTGGCTGAGTATATTACAAGTCAGGATAAATTGGAAATGAGGACAAAAATGGAAAATACAAAAGTAATGACTGTTAACAATAATCGTTATCGATTAGGTTATCATATTATGGGACCGGCCGGATGGATTAACGATCCCAATGGATTTTGTTATTTCAAAGGATATTATCATATTTTTTATCAATTCTATCCATATAGTGCTGAGTGGGGGCCAATGCATTGGGGACACGCACGAAGTAAAGATTTAGTTAATTGGGAAAGCCTTCCAATTGCATTAACTCCCGGCGACCCGGAAGACCGTAATGGGTGCTTTTCTGGTAGTGCCATTGTCAAGGATGATACGCTATATTTAATTTATACGGGCCATCATTATTATGATGGCGATGATAACCCTGACCATTTTTGGCAGAATCAAAATCTTGCATTCTCTACAGATGGTATCCACTTTGAAAAGTATGCGCACAATCCGATTATTGCGACAGCACCAGACGACAATACGCAGCATTTTAGAGATCCTAAGGTTTGGCAACGAAATGGACAATACTATTTGGTTCTTGGTAGTCAGGGCTCAGATAAGCTAGGCCGCACTTTATTATATCGGTCTAAAGACCTGAAAAAGTGGAATTACCTGGGTCCCATTGCTAGTGCTCGCCCGGAAGCTAACGAAGGCTATATGTGGGAATGCCCAGATTTATTCACATTGGCAGAGCAACAGGTGCTATTGACCTCACCACAAGGTATTAAAGCAGACGGGCATCGATTCCTAAACTTGCATGAAACGGGTTACTTTGTTGGTAGGCTTGATTATGGTCGACCAAGTTTGGCAGATCGAAGCAATTTTACAGAATTAGATCATGGGCATGACTTTTACGCGTCCCAAACCACACTTGCACCGGATGGCCGCCGAATCGTTATGGGTTGGATGGCAATGTGGGAATCCAACATGCCAGAACAGGCCGATGGTTGGGCTGGTGCCCTGACAGTCCCCAGAGAACTAACGTTAAAATCTGGACATTTGTGGATGCGGCCAGCCAGAGAATTAAAAGCACTGCGGACAGCAACCATGCTTGATCAAGTCATGCATCTAGAACAGCCAGTCACACTACGACCAAAGCATCGGCAGGCTGAAATCAATATGACTGCAGATTTGACAACGACAAGTGCAGCGGTAATTCAGTTACAACTAAAAACAAATCAGGAGCTAGTTACTTTAACGTATGATCAAGCCAATAACCAACTCGTTTTAAAACGTGGTGACCGACCTGACAAACGTTATGCGCACCTCACACAATCGTCAGCAGAATTACAGTTAAATGTTTTTATGGATACAAGCTCATTAGAGATCTTTGTAAATGATGGGGATGCTGTGTTTACTGAGCGTTTTTATTCAGAAACACAACCACATTTTGAAATTACTAGTAATCAGGTTATTCAAGGACACGTGACACTTTATGATTTGAAAAACCATACGGTAGCGTTTTAGGGGGATAAGAATTTATGTTAATTGGTAGTATTGAAGCTGGTGGAACGAAATTTGTCTGCGCTGTGGGTAATGAGGATTATCAAATTAAAGATCGCGCAGTTTTTCCCACGACTACACCAGCAGAAACATTAGCAAAGGTGATTGATTATTTTAAACAGTTTGATTTGAGTGCATTAGGAATTGCTTCTTTTGGTCCAATTGAGATTCGAAAAAACTCGTCAAAATATGGCTATATTACCAATACACCAAAGCCACATTGGAAGAATACGAACTTTGTTGGCCCACTTCAACAAGCTTTAAACGTACCAATGACGTGGACGACTGATGTGAATGGTTCAGCCTATGGTGAATACATTATGGCATCCTTGGCAAATGAGCACACTGACTCGCTAGTTTATTATACGATTGGAACGGGAGTTGGTGCTGGGACCGTTATTGCTGGTCAGTTATTGGGGAGCTTAGGACATCCAGAGATGGGACATGTATTTGTGAAGCGGCATCCTGATGATTTGAATTTTAGCGGTATTTGTCCCTTTCATAGTGATTGCTTGGAAGGACTCGTGTCAGGGCCGACCTTTGAAGCGCGGACAGGCCGACCTGGCAAGGATGTTTCTTTGAATGATCCTGTATGGGATATCATGGCTAACTATGTTGCTCAGGCCGCATTACAAACCACACTGACGATTCGTCCAGACAAAATTGTGTTTGGTGGTGGCGTCATTAGTGAACCATTCTTAATCAAAATTCGAACGGCTTTTGAACAATTATTGAACGGGTATCTGGAATTACCACCATTAGATCAGTACTTGGTCATGCCAGCAATTGTTAATAATGGTTCAGCAACGATTGGTAATTTAGCATTGGCACTAAAATCATTAAATGCGTAATGGCTAGTACATTTAACCTAGAAACCTATAGTATAATGAAAGTTATACTGGGGAGTGGGTTATAATGGCGAAACTAGAAGACGTTGCAAAATTGGCTAATGTTTCAAAAACAACGGTCTCGCGAGTGCTTAATCATCGCGGTTACTTGAGTGAGCAGACGATTAATAAGGTCCATCAGGCAATGGCGACCCTTAATTATCGACCTAACGTTATTGCCCGGCAATTGTATAAAAACCAAACGAATCTAATTGGTATTTTGTTGCCAACTGTAGCTAATCCGTTTTTTGGTGAACTTAGTGTTGCCTTAGAGCGTCGTTTGTATCAACAACATTATAAAGTGTTGATTGGTAATTCGATGAATGATTCCGATAAAGAACAGGATTATCTAGAGCAATTGTTGAATAAACAAATTGATGGCCTTATTGTTGGTACACATAATCGTGGTATTCGGGAATATCAGGAGATGAATCTGCCAGTGGTAGCCATTGATCGAATGGTGAATACGGATATTCCAATTGTTGCTGCCGATAATTATGCTGGCGGTAAATTGGCAACAGAGCTATTACTTAAGGGTGGTGCGACAAAGATCATTCATGTCAACGGTCCCAAAAAGTTGGCAGTAGCTGCACACCGGCGTCGTGAAGCGTATGAAGATGTCATGCGGCTACACGGATTGACACCGATAACGTATGAAATTGACTTTAATATTGCTGAAAGTGATAAGAAAGCGCAATTGCAGCAGATTTTTAGTGATTACCCAGATGTTGAGGGCATCTTTTCATCAAATGATACTGATGCGGCGTTATTGTTACAAATTGCAGCTGAAATGGGTCGGCGTGTTCCTGATGATTTTCGGCTAATTGGCTTTGATGGTACTCAAATCGTTCGCGAATTGTTGCCGCAATTAACGACCATTATTCAACCAATTGACGAGATTGCCACCCAAGCGGTTAGTACTTTACAACGTCGAATCAAAGGAGAACAGACTGATCATGAGATTATTTTACCGGTGAAGCTGTGGCCAGGAGCGACGATTTAAGGCTTGTGGAGAAACACTCTATTTACATTTGCTACGTCGCAAAAGCGTTGCTGAAGGTTTCGCCAGCGTTTGAAATTTTAGATGCCACCCAGCGTGCCTTTTTTATTGAAATGGGGAGCCACATCGGTGGCTTGATGATTACGAATGCAATTCAGCATAAATACGGGTTAGTCATGAATGAGGCTGCTTATAAGTTGCAAGCGGGATTCAATTATCAGTTAAGCCCGCAACCACCGATGACGGAGTCCGGCTTCCTAACAGTCTTACCGCAAAATGGGCGCTTGGTGAAGTTTAATGTTGCGCCATTACGCCCAGAAGTCCAGCATCTCGAGACTAACTTTGAGATTGGTCGGGAATACGACGAGATGGATGAATCCACTGATTACATCGCGATGGTTCAATTTGATGCACCGAATGATGATGCGATGCAACATAAAATCGAAAAGATAAATCGGATCATCAAGCACAATTTAGTTTGGGAGTAACCGAGCGTTAACTGGTGTCGTTCGGTTGGTAGCCCAAATAGAGTGAACTCACTAGTATCACCGAGTGACTGGAACAGACATGATATTTAGAAGCCTTACCGTGCCGTTCAGGTACAACTTGGTAAGGCTTTTAATATGCAGCAAGGGGTAAAATTTCTACTTTTGACGCATCGTAAACTTTTTGCTCTTGTGTTGATTTAATTAATAGTATCCTATTATTATGCAGAAATATGGCGTAATCAATAAAATGGAAGGAGACGGTCATGTGCAACGAACGCAGCAACTTTTAACTACTTTAGTAACTAGTTACACCCAGCTATTAGGCCCCAATTTAGTCGGAATCTATTTACACGGTTCATACGTACTTGGTTCCTATAATGAGGATGTCAGTGATTTAGATTACGTTGTCGTGGTGCGTCACGCGTTGACTGCCACGAACAAACGGGAGTTGATGAGCGTTACTTTGCACAAACTATGGCCATTAGCACCCAAAAAAGGGTTAGAATTTCACGTTATGGTCCAATCGGCGTTGCGGCCGTTTCAAACGCCAATTCCCTTCGATTTTCATTTTTCAAAATATCATTATCAAGATTACGTTCAATCACCAAATCAGTATATACAAACGATGCATGGGACTGATCCCGACCTAGCAGCCCACTTAACAATTATGAATCACTATGGTCAAGTCTTAACCGGGCCGGTCATTGCGGAAGTGTTTAGTCCAATTCCACCCGCTGTTTACTGGCAGGCTTTAGTTTTTGATATTGCGGATGCTCAGACCGAGATAACAGTTGATCCGGTGTACGTGACATTAAATTTATGTCGGGTTTTAGCTTACCAACGGTCGGGACTGATTCTGTCAAAAAGTGGGGGTGGTCAATGGGGATTAGCGCACCTAGATTTGCGGTGGCGACCATTAATCAACACTGCCCTTCAAACGTACAGTGGCAACCTGCCGACAATTCGATTTGATTCGAGTGACTTAACAGATTTTGCCACCATGGCTTTAACCGCGATTTTATAAAAAAACTGGTGAAACATGTTGTAAAGCGAACCCCCTTAGTTGGAGTAACTCCAAACTCAGGGGGTTCACTTCACTGTTTTTCTGGCTACGGTCTACGCTGCTTCGATTTGTATCTTGCTTAAGTAGTTTTCAGACGAATCCTAGTGTCACCTATCACCGAGTCACTGGAACAGACATGATATTTCAAAGCCTTACTGAGTCGTTTAAAGACAGACTCGGTAAGGCTTTTAATGTGGCTGAAAATCAGCAACAATCTCGTCGTCAGGTCTATCAACGATGATTCTAACTTTCTAGCATAGGAGTGTGCGGCCACTTTCATGATTGATAAGTAAAACTTATGAAAAGGCGACGTTTTTGGAATTGGTCGATTATCATTTTGCTTGTAAGATATCACTTGTAAATTAAATCAAAAACAAGTGAAGTTAGAAAAGGAGATTTAAAACGATGTATGAAGATTTAAAAGGTAAAACAGCTGTCATTACTGGTGGTTCTAAAGGAATTGGTCATGCCATCGCTGAAAGGTTTGGCCAAGAGGGCATGAACGTTGTGATTAACTATAACAGTGATCCAGCTGGTGCTGAATCAGCGGTAGCAAGCGTTGAAAATAAAGGCGGTCATGCTGTTGCAGTTCAAGCTGATATTAGTACTGAGCTAGGGGTGCAGTCTTTATTAGATGCTGCGGTTGAGAATTTTGGTGATTTGGATGTCTGGATCAATAATGCGGGGATGGAGATTAAATCACCGACCCATGAGTTAAGCTTAGATGCTTGGAATAAAGTGACAGCAATTGATCAAACCGGTGTGTTCTTGGGTTCACGAATTGCTTTGGCCTATTTTAAGAAGCACGGTAAGGCGGGCAATATTATTAATATGTCTTCTGTTCATGAACGGATTCCTTGGCCAACTTTTGCGAGCTATGCGGCAGCTAAGGGCAGCGTTAAACTTTTTACCCAAACTATCGCTATGGAATATGCAAAGGATAATATTCGGGTCAATGCGATTGGACCCGGTGCAATCAATACACCAATTAACGCGCAAAAATTTGCCGACAAGGCGCAATATGATCAGACCGTAAAAATGGTTCCGATGGATCGAATTGGTGATCCGGAAGAAGTTGCTGCTGGTGCTGCTTGGTTGGCCTCTAACGAATCGAGTTATGTTACGGGGATTACCCTCTTTATTGATGGTGGGATGACCCTATACCCCGCTTTCAAAGATGGTCAAGGTTAAATCTGATTTTTAGAAGTTGGCAGACATGGCTGTGTGCTTCAGCGTATCACGAGTGTCTTATGAGTGATTCAACGTTAACTGGAGATTGAGAAAATAATTTAGGTGTGAAGGGTGTGAAAAGTTATGGGAATTTTATTAGCGTTGGTCCCCGCAATTGGCTGGAGAATTCAACCTTTAATTGCACGGAAAGTTGGCGGTACGCCCGCTAACCAGATTGTTGGGACGGGATTGGGCGCCTTATTGATTGGTCTAATTATTTGGTTAATCAAAGGGAGCGTCTCTGGGACTGCTTTTTGGCTCAGTTTTGGCGCCGGCTTCTTATGGTCATTGGGTCAAGTTGGTCAGTATATTTCATTTACACATCTTGGTGTGACCCGGACAATGCCAATTTCGACTGGGCTACAAATTATCGGAACGTCATTGATTGGCGTTTTGGCTTTCGGCGAATGGCCAGGAAACACCGCCAAACTCATTGGCGCAGTTGCAATTTTGCTGGTGATTATTGGTGTGGCGCTTACCGCAATTACTGATCACAAAGGTCAAGGCGCGACGTCAATTGGATATGGGCTGTCGATCTTAGTTCCGACTACCATTGGCTATTGGGCCTATGGTGCACTACCGAAGATGATTCATGCAGCTGGAATTCAGTTGTTTTTCCCAGAAATGTTAGGAATCTTCGTCGGTTCACTAATATATGCGCTAGTTAGAACTAAGGGCGCCGCTTTAGGTCAAAAAGAGACCTGGCAAAATGGGTTCATCGGAATCGTCTTTGGTATTTCATCATTGGCTTATATTTTTGCTGCACAATCAGCAGGTGTCGCGACTGCTTTTGTGATTACGCAGTTAAACGTCGTCGTTTCGACGCTGGGTGCAATGTTGCTTTTACATGAAGGAAAAAGTCATCGCGAACTGAGATATACGCTGGTTGGCCTTGGGCTGATTGTGATTGGCAGCATGATGACAGCGACTTTATAAGCTGAGTAATTGGAGATTATAAACTATGAGTATTTTTGATGATTTAAGAGCTGGTCAAATGATTAATATTGGTAATTCGCAATACCAAAAAGAAGTTCATGGCGAAATTGACCGCTGTAATGATCTTTGTCATGAAATCAATGCGACGATGCCTAGTGATCGAGAGCGGCTTGTGGAATTAGAAAATAAATTATTACATGGCCAGATACACGACGGGACGTTTTTTACACCACCAATGTTTATTGACTGTGGCAATCAGGTCCATCTTGGGCAGAATGTTTACGCCAATCATAATTTGACGATGATGTCGTTGGGCACCATTACCATTGATGATGCTGTCATGATGGGGCCCGGAGTGGGTTTGTTTACGGTCAATCATGATCCGGCTGATATTCGGAACGTTATGACCAAAGAAATTCATATTAAAAAGAACGCGTGGCTTGGCGCTCGCGTCAACGTTGCCCCCGGTGTAACGATTGGTGAAAATGCCATCATCGGCACGGGCGCCGTTGTTACAAAGGATATTCCTGACAATGCGGTTGCAGTGGGTGTCCCAGCTAAGGTGATCAAGTATAACAAAGTACAACACTAACCAATCATTTTTAGGAGGTTGTGAGAGATGGATGAAACTGAATTTAATATCGCAAACATTTATGGTCGTGGAGAAGCCAACACTGCTTTTGCGCAATACTTTTCTGGGCGGTCCTTTTTAAACCCAATCACTGAGCCCGGAAAGTCGACGCTTTTCATTGCTAACGTCACTTTTGAACCGGGATGTCGCAATAATTGGCATATTCATCATGCCACTGAGGGTGGTGGACAGATTCTGCTGTGTGTTGCCGGTGAAGGCTGGTATCAGGAAGCAGGGCAACCCGCACAAAGTCTCAAAGCTGGGGACAAAGTGATTATCCCTGCTAATGTGAAGCATTGGCATGGCGCTAAGGCGAATAGCTGGTTTAGCCACATTGCAATTGAAGTCCCTGGTAAAAATACGAGTAATGAGTGGCTGGAAGCCGTCAGTGATGAAGCTTACAATCAACTCGCAAAGTAAGCCACAGCCATGCGGATGATTTTTAGGTGAAGGGGCAGGTTGGATTGAAAAATAAGAAAAGTGTCATTGCCGGTTTGATTGTTTTAGCAGCGTTAATTTTTATCGGGGTCCGCGTTTATCAACTTCAAAATGATCACAATCAAACGGATCGTGTGAACAAAGTAGCGCAGCATCCTCGGAAACAGACAAGTCAAGCAAACCGAACAATTGTTGTGTTCTTTTCCCGTGCGGGTCAAAATTATCCGAATCGCGATTTAAAGGTTGGCGATACGAACCAAATTGCCAATCTTATCACGCAGCAAACTGGTGCGAAACAATATCGGATTGTTCCAAAACAAGCCTATCCGTATAATTACCAAGCAACCGTGAAGCGGGCGACTAGGGAACAGAATGAAAATGCACGTCCGAAAATTAAAAATAAGTTACCTAATTTTAAAAAATATGACACCATTTTTCTAGGTTATCCAATTTGGGATGCCCATTTACCAATGATTTTGCATACCTTTATGGCCTCCGCACAATTGAACGGTAAAATAATCATCCCATTCTCAACTAACGCGGGTTCAGGCTGGTCGGATTCACTAACGATGCTGCGAAAACAGTATCCACAAGCGACGTTTAAAAAGGGTCTTTCAATTCAGGGTAGTGACGTTAAGTATTCCCATGCAAAAATTGAAAAATGGTTGAATCGTCTCGGATATTAAGCACATGGAAGGAAGGTCAAATAATGAAAAAAGTTTTAATTTTAGGCGCAAATGGGCAAATTGCCAAAATCGTAGAAAAGCGTGTTTTAAATGAATAGTCAGATGTTCAGCTGACTTTATTTTTACGAAATAGTCAGCGATTGAACGACTTAGCTACTAATCCCCGTGTGACGCTAGTTGATGGCGATATCACAGATTTTGATGCGGTTAAGCGCGCGATGGCAGGGCAAGACATCGTGTACATTGCCATGGTGGATCATACGGCAAATAACCGTATTACGAATAATGTCATTAAAGCCGCCAAAAATCAGGGTGTTAATCGTATTATTGAGTCAAGTTTACTCGGCTTATACAATGAAGTTCTTGGTGAATTTGGCCGTTGGAATTACCAAATGGTCAAGGATGGCCTTGCAGCTGCAATTAATGCGGATAAATTATTAGCACAGTCTGGCATCACGTATACAACGTTACGATTTCCATGGTTAAATGACCGTCATGAGATCAAATATCAGCTGACACACCGCAACGAGACCTACATTGGTGTATCTGGTTCACGGCAAAGCATGGCGGACGTCATTGTGAAAATCATTTCTGATCCAGCTTATCTCAGTAATGATAGTGTTGGTATCGCAGACGCTGACACTCAGGGAGAAACTCGACCAGTCTACTAGGCTGCGACAAGCTGGCCCTAAAGCAAGTAAAATACCGCGTACTGAATTGAAATCAAACTTATCGCCATTTTAATCATGTGAATTTGATTGACAGTATGCACACTCAGATCAAAGTTCGCTTGAACAATTAGATTAGGTGGTTAGAGTTATGTCAATGTTTATCGCGTTGTTTGTTGTGTTAGTCGCAGTTGCAGTTAGTGAATTGATTGCGCGACTATTACCACGAATTTCTAGTACGTATTTTAATTTACTGTTTGGTATCATACTGGCTGCTTGGCCCATGACTAGCCGGTATATCCCTGAATTTGATAATGAGTTTTTTATGATCGTTATCTTGGCACCACTACTTTTCTTTGAAGGACAACGCACCCAAATTCTTCAAGTACAGCAACGGTTGAAGCAAATTATCGGGACCGCGGGTATCCTGGCGATTATTTCAGCGGTCGTCATCACAATGATTTTACCAAACTTGTTCAACATGACATTCCCCTTAGCGTTGATCATGGTCGCAATCAGTACGCCTACCGACGCAACTGCACTAGAATCAGTTATTGGCGGACGAGCATTTCCACGAAGCAGCCATGAACAGTTAACACTAGAATCGCTGTTTAATGATGCGACTGGGTTAGTTTTATTACAGGCGGGCATCATCTGGTGGCAAACTGGACACTTTAATTTTCTGCAAAATGCGGGCACCCTATTATACGCTGCAGGTGGCGGGGCGTTAATTGGCTTTATGATTGCGTTACTGTTTATGGTGATTCGCCAATGGCTATTACGGACGAGCATCAACGCAATTTACGCACAAAATTTAGTCTATTTGCTCACCCCCATCATCATTTATATTTTGGCGGAAGCAATTGGTGTTTCAGGGATTATTGCGGTCGTCATTGCGGGATTAGTCAATAATAGTGAGGCTAATCGCAGTCGGTTCTCGTCACCGCGTCAAATGCACTTGGGATTGAATTTGGTCAACTTTTTGACCAGCATTTTAAATGGCATGGTCTTTGTCATTCTGGGCCTAAATCTTGAACTCATTTTTACGAGCCAATATTTTATTCATAACAATAATTGGCAGTGGTTGATGATTGGCGTAACCGTGTACCTTGGATTATTAGTTTGTCGACTGCTTTACGCAAAATACAAAGTTGGTGACCATTCTTGGCGATCAGCTGGCCTATTTTCTTTAGGTGGTGTTCACGCCACGGTGACTCTAGCCATGACTTTTTCATTACGTGGGACGCTAGCAACTAATCTGTATAATCAGGTTATTTTAGTTGAAGTCGTTGTCATTATTTTAAGCATGGTCACCGCCACAGTCGTGTTCAATCTGAAGTTACCGGTAGATTTTGACGCGCGCAACCGACCAAGTAGACAACGTGAGATTCGGGATGAAATGGTCAAGTCCGGAATTGAGCGCGTAAAGAAGATGGACTTGGATCCGGCTGTACGGGCGCTGGTGATGTACGACTTACAAGATCAGATTCGAAGTAACACGTTACGGTCGTTTTTTAAACAGTGGCACGGTGTGAGTCAGCATCAAGAAAAAATCAACGTTTTACAAAGTGTGGACCAACGACGAGCCCTCATGCATGCTTTCAATGAAGAGCGCCGTTATTTACACTCATTAGCATTGACGCACCAAATTCCGAGTGATGAAATTTATGATTTATACAGTGAAGTACTCTTGGCAGAGTCTTTGGTATTAGATCCAAAAAGTCGGCTAATCTAATAATCAGTCGCGCTAAATCTCTAGATTAGAATTGAATTTTTTCTAAAAGAAAGGATATTAAATATGACACAACCAGTTAAAGCATTACAAGCCAGAACAAAGGGAGACTTTTCGGCTTTTGAGCAGACTATCATTCAGCGACGTGATCTTCGTCAAGATGATGTCGCAATTGAGATTAAATATTGTGGCATCTGTCACAGTGATGTGAGCATGGTTCAATGGCAGGGCGCCCATTTTCCAATGGTACCTGGCCATGAGATTTCAGGTATCGTGACTGCTGTAGGTAGTGACGTTAAGGACTTCAAGCCAGGTGATCGCGTTGGCGTGGGTTGCTTTGTAAATTCCTGTGGTAAGTGTGCGGCATGTCGAGCCGGCCGTGAACAGTTCTGTGAAAAAGGGACGGTCATTGTATTTGATTCAGAAGACGATGATGGGACCATTACGCAAGGCGGTTATTCACAAGCAATCGTTGTAAAGGATCACTTTGTCTTGCATATTCCTGACGAACTGTCATTGGCCGACGCTGCGCCATTATTGTGTGCGGGTATCACGACTTATAATCCGATGAAACAGTACCAAATTGGGGCTGGTAGCAAAGTTGCCGTTATTGGCTTAGGCGGATTAGGACATATTGCCGTTCAATTTGCAGCCAAAATGGGTGCCGATGTTACCGTACTTGGGCATTCTGAAAGTAAAAGAGAAGAAGCACAACAATTCGGTGCGACAAGTTACGAAATTTTACGTGATCCGGCGGACTTTGCGCCGTTGGCAGGACAGTATGATTTTATTTTGAATACGGTCGCCGTTGATCTGAATATTGGTGACTATTTACCATTATTGAAATTTAATGGGACGCTTTGTTACGTCGGCATTCCAAGTGATGAGATCCATTTCAATTTGTTCTCGATGTTTGGTAACCAGGCCAATATTACGGCATCCAACGTTGGTGGAATTGCGTTAACCCAAGAAATGCTTGATTTTGCAGCTAAAAATCATATTAAACCCCAAATTGAAATGATTGGGATTGATGATGTCGCTGACGCGTATCAGAACATTCTTGATAGTAAGGTCCATTACCGGTATGTCATTGATATGGCAACTTTGAAATAAGGGTATTGTTCTGGTCGTACAGGAGCTTTTGCAGCAGAAATAGGACTGTTGGCACATTGCGCTAGTTAATTTTGCATGATTTAATCAGCTTTAATGCTAAAGAATAGCTAGCCTAGCACAACGCGTATCATTCACTAGTATCACCGAGTGACTGGAATAGACATGATAGGTAAAAGCCTTACTGAGCCGTTTAAAGACGACTCGGTAAGGCTTTTAATATGCCTGAAAATCAGCAACAATCGCGTCGCCAGGTCTACCAACGATGAGCTTAACCTGCTGGCCACACACATGCCATATGATTGATAAGTAAAACTTATCGATGAGATGTGTTATCGGAATTGGTCGATTGTCATTTTGTTTGTAAGATAGTACTTGTAAATGAGTTAGCAGCAACATGATAAAGGAAGGTATCCAGTAATGGCAATTAGTAAAACTGCGCAAGCAAATCACAAAGAATTGTTTCCAGATCTGAAGTCGACGTTAAAAGTCACGGACCCGGAATTCATTGAAGTTTTCGACAATTTTAACTTTGACGAAGTCCTGCAACATCAAAACTTGGACTTGAAGTTGCGGATGAAAATTACTTTGGCGGCGTTGATTGCGATGCAATCCGTTAATGAATATCAGGCGATGCTCAATGGTGCGCTGAACGTTGGTGTGGCACCGGTCGAAGTTAAAGAAATCGTTTATCAAGCCACCGCATATGTTGGCCTCGGAAAGGTCTTTGACTTCTTACATGCCACCAACGCTGTCTTTACAGAACGGCATATTTCACTCCCGATTGAAGGGCAATCAACGACCACACCAGCAACTCGGTATGAAAAGGGATTGGAAACCGTTCGGCAGCTCGCCGGTGACGCCGTTGATAAGATGCAGGAGAATTTACCGGAAAACGAAAAGCACTTTGCAACGTTCTTGGCTGACAATTGTTTCGGCGACTATTATACCCGCAAAGGTCTGGATGCCAAGACGCGGGAACTGATTACTTTTGCAATGCTGATTTCGCTGGGCGGTACGGACCCACAAGTTAAGGGACACATTCGCAATAACGTTACGGTGGGTAATGATAAGGACACACTATTGTCCACCATTACGGTATTATTGCCATTCATTGGCTACCCAAGAACGTTAACGGCGTTGAATTTATTAAACGAAATTATTCCAGAAAATAACTAAGGACAAGGAGAAATATAATTATGACGAAAAAAACATGGTTGATTACGGGTGTTAGCAGCGGTTTTGGTCGGGCAATGACGGCGCAGTTATTGGCAGCGGGCAATACCGTGATTGGGACGGTTCGAAATACGGCTAAAGTTCAAGATTTAATTGATCAGTATCCGGATACTTTTATTTGTGAAATCCTAGATGTCATGGATGTCCCGGCGATTCATGAATTGGTCAACCGAGTTGCGACTGAACATTCAATCGATGTTTTAGTTAATAACGCGGGTTACGGGCTCTTCGGTGCGGCTGAAGAGTTGAGTGACGCAGATATTGATAAAATTTTGGCGACCGACTTAACGGGTTCGATTCAAATGATTCGCTCAGTCTTGCCATTTATGCGCAAGCAACAACATGGCCAAATCATCCAGATTTCATCCTATGGTGGTCAGGTTGCCTTTGCGGGTAATTCGATGTATCACGCCGCAAAGTTTGGTATTGAAGGCTTCTGTGAATCCGTGGCGCAAGAGGTCGCACCATTTAACATTGGCATGACGATCGTTGAACCCGGTGGCGCTCGGACTGAATTCCGGTACGGTAGTGCGCATGTTGCCAATTTGATGAAGGAATATGATGAAAATCCAGCACACGCTTTCATGAAGATGCTTGACCCAGCAAATGGCTTGGCACCCGGCGATCCAGCTCGAATGGCTGCTCGCATTATCGAAAGTGTTGATCAGCCTGACACGCCGTTGCACATGGTCTTAGGATCACAAGCGTTGGCAAGCACGATTGACACTATTGAAAAGCGGTTGGCGGAATATCAAACTGAGAAGGAACTGGCAGCGTCAACTGATTTTCCAGCTGGCGAATAAGTTAAAGCAGTAGAAATGAGGAGAAAAATCATGAAAAAAGTTTTAATTATTGGTGCAACCGGTACGATTGGCAGTGCAGTGCGAGAAACGCTGTTAAACGAAACTGATAATCAGTTAACGTTATTTGCAAGAAGTGCTAGTCGGTTAAAGGCCGGTGAACGTGAAACGGTGATTGCTGGCGATGTGACCAACGATCGCGATTTGGACCAGGCCATTGCCGGACAAGACGTTGTTTTTGTTGCCTTAAGCGGCGCCTTAGGTCGATTTGCAAACAAAATCGTGGCCGCAATGGACCGAAACGATGTTGCGCGGTTATTATTTATTACTTCCATGGGCATTTATGATGAAATCCCGGCTTCGATTGGTGCGAGTGGCAATCTGAGTCATAATTCAATGCTGAAGTCTTACCGGGAGGCGGCCGATATCGTTGAAGGTTCCGACTTGAATTATACGGTGATTCGTCCAGGTTGGTTCACCGGTGGCCCAGTTGATTATGAAATCACGAAGAAGGGTGAACCCTTTGGCGGCCATGACGTCTCTATCAGTTCAATCGCTGATTTTGTGAAGAATGCCGTTGCGGATGACAACTACTATTCACATGATAGCGTTGGTTTAAATTCAAAATAAGCATGATAAGGTCATTAGTTCAGCTAGTGGCCTTTTTCTGTGGCATAATAAATTTAATAGTAAACGTCATAAAAGTTGAGGTGTCGTCAATGTTTCAACAAATGCAGTATTTCATCGCAATCGTCAAGAATCATAGTTTTACACAAGCGGCGGTGGACTGCCATATTTCACAATCAGCCATTTCGCAACAGATGAAGGAACTTGAAAATCGCTTGGGCATCACCCTCATCAAGCGGAAGGGGCGCAGCTTTGAAGTCACTGAAGCGGGGCAATATTTTTATATCCACAGTCAGGATATTTTAGCCGATGTCGATCAACTCGTTGAGAACACGATTAAAATCGAAAAGAATGATGAAGCTGAATTACGAGTGGGTTATCTCAGAAGTTTTGGGACTACCGAATTCTTGCAGACGGTGTCTGAGTTCACACAGGAATTCCCTAAGGTTAAGATCAAAATTAGTAGTGGTACCCATGAAGATCTCTATGAATTATTACGAACAGGCCAGATTGATTTGGATTTGTCGGATCAGCGACGCGCGTTATCTAATGAGTACCAGAATGAATTCTTGACGGCGAGTGACTTTATGGTTGCTGTTAATCATTCGTTACCAGTAGATACTGACAAAATTGAAATTGCTGATTTAGTTGATCTTCCTTGTATACTGATTATTGATGGCACCCAACAAGCGGCGGAAGAAGCATACTATCGAGATGTTTTGGGCGTTAGAAGCGAGTTTGTCCGTGCTCAGAATTATGATGAAGCCCAGATGCTGATTGCGTCTAATCAAGGGTATTTGATTATTAATCAGCGGATGCAGTCACAATTAGACCAAGAGATTGTCAAGATGCTGCCCTTGTTCAAGGGTAATCGTAACCTGGTTCAAAACTACTATGCTTATTGGCAAGCGGATAATTCAGGATATTATATCGAGACATTCGCGGAATTATTGAAACAGAATTTTGCATAAGCTAAACTTATCGAACGCCCGTCAAAGTGAAATAGCTTTAAGCTGGAAATTTCGTTATCATTTTCCCTGTAAATAAGACAAGGGATGTGGAAGATATGACAGACGAAGAAGCAATCGTACAATTGTATCGAGATGAAAATAAAGCGATGGTCAATAAAAATCTCAATAAATTAAATGAAATTTTGGCAGATGACATGCATTTGACCCACATGACCGGCTACGTTCAGCCTAAGTTTGAATGGATCGACCAAATTCAGAATGACGAGATGCAGTACCTTTCTTCTAAAGAAGATGCGATCAAGGCTATCCAAATTAACGGTAATCAGGCTAGTTTAATCGGCCAGAACCGGGTTCAAGCTAAAATCTGGGGTGGCGGTGCCAATACGTGGTCGTTGCAAATGCAGGTCTTCTATAAAAAACAAGCCGGCAAGTGGCTGATTACGGACCAGGTTGCTAGTACGTATTAGGTTTAAGCGCGGCTGGTTGGTGAAAAATAGGACGAGCAATCAATTTTGGGTTGCTCGTCTTATTTTTGGCAGTTTGCACGCCGACTAGGTAAAGTTTTTGTAGCGATCGCAAAAAATACAGTGGCCGCGGAAATGGCTTTTTGGCATCGGCCAATGGCAGTAATCGCCACCGGGTCAAAATTCTCATCACCGCCGAATGCCACCAGTCAAAAATAAACCAGTAACTGCCCGTCACTGAATTTTCAGAACAGGCAGTTGCTGGTTTTTGTCTAATACAAGTTTAGTTAGGCCACGTATTGCGCGTAGTCGATACCTAGTCGTTTGGCGATGCCAACGACTTCTGCGAGTGTCTTATCGTCAATTTCGATACCGTTAGCTGAGCGGTCTTGGTACGCAGCGGCTTCCTTGTCGCCGGCGACGATGACTGGTTTACCAGGAACGGATGGCAGGTCGCGGATGGCTTGTAAGTAAGCTGAGAACTTGTCGATGATGGCGTCCTTATCACCGAAGATTGACGGGTCGATGGCGATAAAGCTCTGACAAGGACCCACGGAAAGGTCGTCTGGTGTAATTTCGTTGGAAGTGTTGCCTAGGGAAAGAATCGCGGTGAACACTTCGACGATGACACCGAGGCCAAAGCCCTTGTGGCTACCAGTATCTTCGGTGACACCACCTAATGGCGCCAAACCAACATTGGAATCTAAATCACGCAGGGCGTCCAAGTCTTCGGTGTCGTCATGCCGATTGACGGGCGTTTCGCCATCCTTTGCGACCCATAAGGCCGGTAAATCTTTGCCTAATTTACGGTAAACTTCAATTTTACCTTGTGGCACGGTGGTCGTCGCCGCGTCGAAGATAAACGTGTTTGGCTGGGCCGGCATCGCAAAGGCGATTGGATTGGTGCCGACTAAAGCCTTCGTGGCGTGAGTGGGTAACATCGCTGAACGTGAATTACACGATGACAGGCCAATCAAGCCTTCTTCGGCCGCCATGTTGGCGTAATACCCGGCAATGCCGTAATGACCGGAGTTACGAGTCGTGACCATGCCAATGCCGTGTTGTTTTGCTTTTTCGATGGCAAGGCGCATGCTATAAATCCCGTTTAACTGCCCCAAGCCAAAGTGAGCGTCAACGACCGCACTCACATCGGTTTCTTTGACCACTTCTGGACGATTATGTACACGAATTTTACCATTGCGAATGAAGCCGTCGTACATGATCATTCGTTGGACCCCATGGGATTCAATGCCAATTAAGTCCGTGTAAATCAACATGTGGGCTACTTCTTGACTTTCTTCCTCAGAAAAGCCGTAACCTTTGTAAATATTGTAAATCAGTTGTTCAATTTTCTTGCTATCGTATCGTTTTACCATTATCGTCACCACGTTATTTGAATTAGATTTAAGGATTAACTCAGTTATTAAAATATACAGATAACAACAGTTTAATTTTAATAATTCGTTAATCATATACTAATTAAAAACGTTATCACGTCACAAGTCAAGCTTGGGTTGTAGAAAGGCATATCCTAGTGCTATCCGGGTTCATACAGATAAACCTAATCTAGATGGGGTAGCGGTGAATATTGCGAAAGAGCCGTTTTAAGCGAAGTTGTCGCGAGGATAATGTCTAAATAAGCCAGTCAGACGCAGTGACCCGTTTGGGGTGCTCGTCTGACTGGCTTAAATTTTAATCTTTTAGAAAAATTAGGGCACGCGATTGTCGGTGGTTAGTCTAAGTATGTTTTGAGTGCTTCAGGATTTAACACCGTGATGCCGGCACCTGAGACTTGGACGATGCTGGCTTCCTTGAGCTTCTTAATATTCCGCGACATATTGGTAGGGTTCAACGCAATCAGCCGGGCAAGATTCTTCTGACGGATTGGAATCAAATTATCACTTGGGTGGTGTTCATCCAGATAGTAATTCAGAAAAGTGACGAGACGTTGCATGCCTGATGAAGTAATCAATTGGCTAATATCATTTAGATAATAGTTCATGTGTTTGAGGTAACTCTGGTTGAGTTGCTTGGCGAAAGTGCGATGCTGCTCGGCGTAGTTAGCGAGTAGTGTGTTGTCATAACACCATAGGGTACTGGGTTGGACGAAGCGGAAAATCAACTCATCTTTTGTCGGCATTGATGCCGAAAATAGTGGTGGAAATAATGTTTGCGGGCCATAGGCGACCAATGCGTGGGCTTCGCCATCCGGCAACAATAGGATTTCAACGACTCGTCCGGAAACGATGAAGTAAGTTTGATTGGTCAGCGAGATTTCCTCATTTGCAGCAATCAATTTCTGGGTGTGCGGTAATTTTAGTAAGTCGTCTTTAAAATCTTGGTAATCCTGTTGAATAAAAAATTCCATATTAAATAATTCCCCCAACAATTGTCTTAAGATAATTTTTAATACCTGCCACCGGGTTAAACTAAGTCTTGTAATTTGATAGGAGGAACTTAATTATGACAGAAAAATTCACACAAAACATCCCTGCTAACGCGGCAACGTTGCCGTACTATAAGTATTATTTACAAGACATGGCGAAAGTCGATCCAACTGCACGAAAGAAGATGGTGCAAGCCCCAATCGATCCAAAAGATGCGACCCCGGTGCAAGACCGTAATGATTTATTGAAGCCAGGTTACTTGAAGACTGAGGTCGGTTATTGCCAAATGCCGGATGGGACCGCGTTCATGGCAAACCACTTGAAAATGCCGAACGTGACAGCAGAAATGTTACATTGGTGGTTTGCTTGGCATGGCCTAGAATCAATGCGCTACGTCATTTGGAATAAGGATGATCATTACGATGTCGTCGTCAAAAATGGGACTGAGGCGCAACTGAAGGACCAATCAATTCCGATGGCCGAACGAATTTACGGTGTTTCTCATACAGTTACCGAAGATACTGGTTTTGGCCCTGAAAAAATCGATATTAATTTCAAAAACCCAGTCGATTTGGGCTATGATCCACAACTGCTGGCGCAAAGTGATTCAGATATTGTGGCGGCCGCCAATGGTGAGACGGCCCTGATGTTACATGTGGTTCGCCCTGTCGATGATGGGATTGAATTACGCAGTCGCTTCTGGCTAGGCTGGAATGTTGACCTGCAAACGCACGAGCCTGTTCGTGTAATTCCTGACGATGCCAAAATCGACGGTGAAGTTGCCAAACGGCTCGGGTTGCATAACATCAAGGAAATGACCAACCTAGCTCAAATTTTACCAAGTCTTTACGCTGAAAACAAAGATAAGTTCTAAATCGGCGGGTGGTGAATGACAATCAAAACTAGCAGTCAACACGTGATTCAAACGGTGACGACAGCCATCTTCATTGCCGTTATCCCGCCATTGTGGGCGGTGCTGAGCCCCAAATTTGGGGTCGAGACTGGCGCTGTGGCGCTAATTTCTGCCGGCCTGTTCACTGCAAAAGGAAATGACCCTAAGAAAGCCTTGCCGATTATTTTAGGCTTGTTGATTGGGATTCCTTGGGGGATGGTGGCACTGAAGCTGACGGCGTTGCCGGGTAGTCCATCCATGAATCAATTTTTAAGCCTCTGTATTTTGGGCGCAGTCAGTGTTTTAGTCTGTGGCTTGACGGTTGTGGGCCGGTTCGTGGATGCGACGGCTTGGCTATCCGGCTGGGCGATTACAATTCTGGTCTTAGGTCATGAAACGATGACCAGCTGGCATTGGCTGCCACTGCAGCTAGCCTTATCCATGCTTGTCGGCGTTTACTTAATTGGCGTCGGTGGTGTCGTCTTCAATAATTGGTTCATGAAACATGATAATAAGTAAAATTGATGTGCTGGCTTCAGCGGATGACTTAGTTCATCCGCTGAGGCTTTTTGCTTGTGATGTAGTACTGCCACTGATTAGTCATCGTTGCAAGCAACCGGCCGTCATCGCGTACTGATTTGCACACTAACCAACGTTTGGCCCGTACACACCACAATGTATAGAATAAAAGTCTACGATGGTACAAACATTGGACAGAATGGGGGAAAACGTCAAATGAAAGCTTATCGACGCGTCCAAATAATCACAGGAGGCTATTTAGCGGTCTATCTCGCTGCACTTTATTTATCAACCGGTGTACATACCGGATTTAAGTTGGATAGTGATCAATTGATTGGGTATGTGACTTGTGGTATTTTGGCCGGTTTACTGGGGGTATCGGCAGTGGTGAAGACAGGGTTACAGCGAAAAATCTGCGCGCTATTACTATTATTGTGTTGCGGGACGCTGTTGCTTTTCGCACGCTATAGCGTGATTAGCTTCAATGAAGCATTTTGGTATTTTATTGGGGTGGTTTATTTGTTACCGGTGGTTATATTGGTTGATGTGGTTGAATTTATGTTTGCGGGTGCTCGGGAAAGTACGGATGAGCAAGGCTGATTGATTGAAGTTGGTTAAGAATAAGACTACTTGATCCACTACCGGACTGAATTACGTTATGACATTTCAAAAATCCGTTCCAACAATAGGATGAAGCACCTATTCAAGATAAAAACGAATTGAGGTTAATGATTTGGAAATCAAAGAAGTTGCACAACGCTCAGCAAAGATTCGTGAACAATATCATCAATTGGAAATGAAGCAAGACGGCCATCCGTGGACCACTGAGCAAGATGCACTGGCCTTCTTGACGGATGCAGCATTAGTTGGTCGGCAAGTCATGGCCCATCAAGGTAGCTGGCCAGATGGTCACGACCAGCAGTTACTTGCGGACAAAATTGGTGAATCAATCTGGTGGTTAAGCGTCTTGGCTGATGCAAATGAAGTTGATTTGGACCAGGCAGTGACGAAATTTTTGAACGATAAAGCGTCACAACTTACGGCGTAAAGCGACAGCTGTTGGGACGGATAGGTTGGTCGGGGACGCAAGGCGCTATCGGTGATTTATTTGGCGGCTAATTAATCGTCACGACATGGGCTAACCGTTATAGCAGCAGATACAGTGTTCCATAAAGGGCTTAGTGATTTCATTGAAATTGCTAGGCTTTTTAGTGACTCGATATACCGAAGTATCAGATGTGAATTACCGCATCACTTCAGCTATAAAACAACAAATATGTATGTAGTTCGTAATGGCTAAATTCAGACATAGGCGTGCTGATATTGCATGGCTTATCAAATTAATTGCTGAAAATTAGGATATAGAAAGGGGTGTTATGGAAATGGTGGGATGAATACTTAATTTTAAAATGAAAATGAAAAAAGCTTGACAATCAAGGGTGAAAAGGCTTACATTAAGACTTGTACATAATATCAATAGACATGTAACTGGTAATGCAGGCAGGATCTAAAAAGTGACGGGCAAAGTCCGACAACTTTTGGATCCTGTTTTTTTGTCATAAGGAGTGATTAATATGGATTTTCAAGCTAGTGCAAAAGCAATTGTTGAAGGTGTTGGTGGTGTTGAAAACATCAATTCACTAATTCATTGTTCAACAAGGTTGCGGTTTACTTTGAATGATTTTGATCGTGCGGACCTAGAACAGCTCAAAACAGTTGATGGTGTTTTAGGCGCAGTTATCGCAGGTGGACAATGCCAAGTGATTATTGGTAATGATGTTGTTGAAATGTTTGATGCCGTTCAAGTATTATTAGGAAATACTGACAATAGTACCGCGAAAGGCCCTAAGCAATCGCGGGGAAAAGTGATTCTTGATTTTATCATTGGCGTTTTTCAGCCACTAGTACCAGCGATTGCTGGGGGTGGTATTTTAAAGGCCGTGCTGATGCTGATTGCGATGTTTGGCTGGATTAGTGAAAAAAGCCCTACATATCAAATTTTAAGCTTGGTCGGCAGGGCACCATTATACTTATTGCCGATTTTAGTTGCCATAACAACAGCCCAGAAGCTAAAAGTGAATCCGTTGGTTGCAGTGTCCACAGTTGGCGTGTTGATTTTACCTGATTTGGTCACTATGCTAACGAAAGGGACCACACTATTTGGCTTACATGTTACGAATGTGACGTATAGTTCACAAGTTTTTCCCGCTATTTTGTGCGTGTTATTTTACGCCTTGATGGAAAAACTATTTACTAAGTATTCACCTAAACCTATTCGAATCTTCTTTGTCCCAATGATGGCAATGCTGATTACAGCACCAATTACGCTACTATTTCTTGGACCATTGGGGTATGTTGTCGGTGAAGCATTTGTGAGTGTTATCCTTTTCTTGAATTCTCATCTGGGCTGGGTTGCGACAGCGCTACTTGCTGGTGCATTGCCGTTTATGGTTGCAACCGGGATGCATAAACCGATGATTCCATACGTTGTTTCGACTTTCAGCACGGTTGGTAAGGAATCACTGTACTTACCTGCTTCACTGGCACATAATATTTCAGAAAGCGGGACCTGTTTTGCAATTGCGCTTCGTACCAAGGATGCAAAATTACGTGCAGTCGCTATTTCAGCAGGAATTTCAGCTTTATTTGGCATTACTGAACCCGCACTCTATGGGGTCACTTTACAGCACAAACGAGCCATGATTAGTGTTGTTACCGGTGGTGTGATTGGTGGCGCGTATGTCGGTATTGTTGGTTTGTCAGGATTTACGATTGTAGGTCCCGGATTAGCTAGTTTACCGATGTTCGTAGATAAGAATAATCCGGCTAATTTAATCCATGCCTTAATCGGATTTGGACTTTCGTTTGTCGTGTCGTTTGTGGTTAGCCTACTTGTTTGGAAAAATGAGACGCAAGCTAGTTCTAGCGAGACTGACATTGATACGACGACAGTAGCTGCCGAGGATTTGAGAGCACCAGTAGCTGGTAAGGTTATGCCATTATCGGCCGTACCCGATGACGTTTTCTCACAAGGTTTGCTTGGGCAAGGAATTGCCGTTGATCCTAGTGAAGGTCGATTGATTGCACCAACTAATGGAACGATTGAGATGGTTTATGAAACCAAACATGCATTAGGGATGAAAACGGATAATGGCGCTGAAATTCTCTTTCACATTGGACTTGATACCGTTCAATTAAACGGACAATATTTTGAATCTCATGTAAAGGTCGGGCAACGAGTACACACGGGTGACCTACTTGAAACGTTTGATGTTGAAAAGATTAAAGCTGCCGGGTATAACCCGATTACGATGATGGTTGTGACTAACCAGGAGAGTTATACCATTGCGGTCGATGAAAATAGTTCCACAGTGGCTGATCAGTCTGTCATGAATATTGCTAAGTTAGGAGTTTAAACAATGGGTTTACGAAAAGATTTTTTGTGGGGTGGCGCAATTGCTGCCAATCAAGTAGAGGGTGCATGGAACGTTGATGGGAAGGGGTTGTCGGTTGCAGATGTTGCCAGCTATAAACCCAATATTGATGTTAAAGATTATCGCAAACAAGTTGGTGTAACACAAGCTGACATTAATGAAGCAATTGAGAGTACCGATGTTGAGAAGTATCCTAAACGTCGTGGAATTGATTTCTATCATCGTTATCCAGAGGACCTGGCATTATTTCATGAAATGGGCTTCAAAACATTGCGGCTATCAATTGCGTGGACTCGAATCTTTCCGACCGGAGAAGAGACAGAACCGAACCAAGCAGGGTTGGCTTACTATAAGTCACTCTTCGCTAAAATGCATGAGTTAAATATTGAACCGATTGTGACACTATCCCATTATGAGATGCCGCTAGCGTTAGCTATTAAGTATAATGGATGGGCAGATCGGCGGGTAATTAGCTTATTTGAGCGGTTCTGTAAAGCTTGCTTTAATGCTTTCAAAACGGATGTTAAATATTGGCTGACTTTTAACGAGATTGATAGTGTGACACGCCATCCGTTTACGTCGGCTGGAATTATCCCAGATCAGACTGAAAATTTGCTTCAGACGGAGTACCAGGCATTCCATCATCAATTTGTTGCTTCCGCATTAGTGACGAAGGCTTGTCATGAAATTATTCCAGGGAGCCAAGTGGGATGTATGTTAACTAAACTGACAGATTATCCTAATTCTTCAGACCCACGTGACGTACTGGCTTCTCTCAATAAAAACACGATGAACTATTTTCCAGCAGATGTTCAGGTGTTCGGTGAATATCCACCTTTAGTCCTGAAGTACTTTAAAGAACAACATATTAATATTGAAATGACGCCAGCTGATTTGACGATTCTGAAAGAGAATCCGGTTGATTTTGTTACCTTCAGTTATTATATGTCGATGGTCTCATCTTATGATGAAAACAATTTGACATTGACCACTGGAAACACCATAGTAGGTGGTAAAAATCCGCATTTGCCCGTTACTGAATGGGGGTGGACGGTTGACCCAGTGGGGTTGCGTATCTCACTATTGCAATTATATGATCGGTATCGTAAGCCACTGATGATTGTTGAAAATGGGATGGGAGCCAAAGATGTGTTAACACCCGAACATCAGGTACATGACGATTACCGAATTAAATATTTCCGCGCACACTTCGAAGAAATGATCAAAGCAGTTGACGCGGGAGTTGATCTACTAGGATATACCAGTTGGGCCCCAATTGACCTGGTTAGTGCCTCGACTTCTCAGATGTCAAAACGCTATGGCTTTATTTATGTTGATGAGGATGACTTGGGCCATGGGTCATTAAATCGGTACCGCAAAGATTCTTTTAAGTGGTATCAAAAAGTTATTCGAACGAATGGTGCAGACTTAAATTAACCAAGATGGGGGTGATTAGATGCTGCGAATTAAGAAAGTGCTTAACTCTAGTGTTGTGTTAGCTACCGATGAACATTCTCAAGAATTTATTCTACTGGGTAAGGGAATTGGTTATGGTAAGAAGGCCGGAACCGTGATAGGAGATTCTGATTTCAATCAAGTCTTTGTGACATCACCCAATCCCAGTGTTGAACAATTACTCACAACAGTAGCGTCAACATCACCCCAATTAATTGAACTGACTCAGACGATTGTGAATCGCGCAGCTGAGCAATTGCAAACCAAGTTGAGTGACTCGTTGTATGTTGCATTGCTAGACCATTTGAAGTTTGCGTTGGAACGTGATGCCAAAGGAATCGAAATTACCAATCGAGTTTATTGGGAAATTAAAACGTATTACAGCCATGAATTTGAGATTGGCAATGTTGCAGTAAGGCTAGTCAATCAAACATTTAATACTGATTTTTCTGAACAGGAAGCCGCTAATATTGCGTCGCACATTATTAACGCAGAAAATGGGAATGATGAACGCAAGGACGCTTTAAAGGCTGGTCAACTAATTAGTCGGATTATTAGTATTATTAAATACCAAGCAGACGTGACAATTAATGAGCATCAGATGAATTATCAGCGGTGCGTCGTTCACGTGAAGTTTCTAGTAGAGCGCGCGATTGCAGGTGAATTACTAGATGATGCTGATCCTGCGATGGTTGCGTTGGTGGCAAACCAGAATCCGCGTGCATTTACAATTGCACAGAAGGTGGCTGCTTACTTGAATATGAAGTTTAAAGCACCTTTGCCTGATGAAGAGATTATGTTGATGGCGATGCAAATTCAACGTGTGATAACGTAAGGCATTGCGACTATTATGATCTGACGAAAAGACATCTTACAGCTACCGGAACACTGGTAGCTGTAAGATGTCTTTCTTTATCTGGTCTTCAATAGATTACTATTTTGGGTGATCAAATTTTTCTGTCATGATATTTGCTGTGAAATTTCTTTTAGCACAAGTAACGAATTTTTTGAGCGCCGGATTATGATTTGATTTTAGAAAGGCTAATCCGTAAACATACGGGGTAGCGTTAGGATAAGTCAATGGTACAACTTGAAACTCATCTTCATTACGAACACTAGCTAAATCAACCATAATGGCAATACCAAGCCCAGCTTTGACTAAAGTATGGCTAAGGAGAACTGAATCAGAGTAGAGATAATTGGCTGTTGGACAAGCCGCTTTAATTAATTGCTGCAACTTAAATTGTCGCGGAGGACAAATATTTGCATTAAACAGGATTAATGTTTCATGGCTAAGATCGTTAATTGAGATGCTATGGCGACTGGCGAGTGGATTATTGACAGGCACGATACACGCGAATTGTCCTGTAATCAATGGCACAAATTGGATGTCCGTTGAATTAATAATACTGTCCTGCATTGGAAATATGACGTCACATTGTTGGCTCAACAAATGTTGCTTGAGCACATTGTGATCAAAATTCTCTAAATATAAGCGCGAACTTGAAGAAGACTTATTAAATTCTTTAATTAGTTGAGGGAAGTGTTTAATTTCGTAATAGGTGCTGGTATAGCCGATTAACAGTGATGAAAAATCCTTCTCTTCTAAAGTACGCGCACCTTCAATGGTCAAATCTAATTTTAGCAGGAGTGATTGAATATTATCGTGTAAAAATGTCCCACTTCTAGTCAGGACAACTTTACGTTTGGTACGGGTAAAAAGCTTAAATCCTAAACTTTGCTCAAGTTTATTGATAGTATGTGTAACCCCTGGTTGAGTCATATGAAGATTTTTGGCAGTTTGTGAAAAGCTTAATGTTTCAGAGAGGTTGATAAATAATTTAAGATCTTCAATTTTCATTCCAAAATCACCCACTTATAACTGTTCTTTATTAATGATAATACTATTTCATTTCAATTAAAACATAGAACGTGATAATCTGAACATGAGTGTAAGCGCTTAATAAACGGTGAGGAGACTGGAATTATGGATAAAAGCTTAAATGATGGCACCTATTCAGTTGTTGCTAAGGGGTATGAAGGAAATTCTACAAAACTAAAAGTTATCGTTGCTAATCATCGGATTGAACAAATTATTCCTGAAAAAGACATCACGCCGAATACTTTAGAAGATGCAGTATTTACTCAAATTCCGGAACAAATTATTAATCATCAGACATTAGATGTCGATGCATTAACTGGTGCGTCGTATTCTAGCCAGGGATTGTTAGATGCTGTTGCAGAAGTGGTAAAGCAAGCAGGTGGTTCCGTCGCTAAGTTTCGAACTGAGGAACACGACACAACCGGTAGTCAGGTGAAAACTGATTCTGAATCTTCAGAAGAGTATGGGAATTGGATTCAACGCCCCAATCACATTGACAAAAAAGTTGAAACGGATTTTTTAATTATCGGAGCAGGAATTTCGGGACTCGCTGCAGCTGTACAAGCTGGTGAAGAAGGAATTAAGACGACGGTCATCGAAAAGAATAGTTTTGTAGCAGGTAACGGAGGTGGCGTAGAAGGTATATTTGGTATTAATACGGATATGCAGAAAGCTGCCGGAATTCATGCTGAAAAGGAAGAAATTATTGCGCGTGAACAAGAATTGGGTCAATATCGTGCGGATGGCTCCTTCTGGGTTGATTTGGTGAATCACTCTGCCGAAAATATTGATTGGTTGTTAAAGGAAGGGGTGCAATTGACAAAAGTAGATGATTATCATGGAACTTGCGCATTCCCAACATTTCACTGGTTTAAAGGTGGTTTTGCTTCTGAGGGTTATGTGCCGTATATGAAAAAGCGTGCTGACGAACTTGGAATTGATTTTATTTTAAATGCTAGTGCGGATGGTATTATTTATGACGGTGACCGTGTTGCAGGAGCCTACGTAACCACACCAAAAGGAAAACTTGAAATTGACGCTAAAGCAACCCTATTGGCAACTGGCGGGGTAGGGCATAATCCAAAATTAATTGCTAAGCAAGGTTGGCAAACGAAGAATCTACACTATTGTTCGATGCCTAGTAATACGGGTGATGGCTATATGATGGCCATGGCTGTGGGTGCAAAAGATATGTTGAATGAGTCGGCAGAATTTATGATGAACTATATTCAAGCATTGCCGCATGAGGGTGTGCATCTGTATATTGATCCAATCAATGGATTTATGTCATTACCTTCCGGAGGCCCAGTGATGTTCGTCAATCAGGATGGTGTACGCTTAGTTAATGAAAATGTGAAGAAAGATAATCTGCTATATCAGCGTATGGCAATTAAATCGACTAAGGTAACTTATGAAGTCTTTAATCAGAAAGTATATGATTCAATAACCCAAGGCGTTGATAATGCAGACCAAATATTAGCTGATGCAGTTAAACGTAACGAAGGACATTCACTATATAAAGCAGATACCTTCGACCAACTTGCTAAAGCAGTTGGATTACCAGAAGCCACTTTTGTTGATACAGTTAAGCGATATAATCAGTATGCAATCAATGGTAAGGATGAAGAGTTCAATAAGGATCCAGCAATGTTGGTTGCACTTGATGAAGGCCCATATTATATTGCACGTCTTGATCCATCAAACTTGATTGGCATTGGCGGCGTTGCTTCTAACCGTCAATTTGAAGTAATCAAGGATGATTTTGAAAAAGTTCCAGGGTTGTACGTTTCTGGGATGGATAGCACAATGCAATACAGAAGTGTATATACGATTACATTGGGAGGATCTGCATGTGCCCACAATGTCAATTCTGGCAGGCATGCCGCAATGAATGCTAAAAAGTACATGGCTTCTTTGAAGAGTTAAGAAGATTGATAATGCTTTGCATAGTTTTAAGGTATCTAGATTAAGGAATGTTAGTACACCAATATTTGGTGTACTTTTTTAGTTTGCACATCAAATGTTGCGAAAAATAGCAAGTGTTTGGATGCATTCGAAAATGCGTCTACATTGTCATTTTTCTGTGATATTTGTAGTCTAAAAGCAACTTATATTCTCAAAAAAATCCAGAGAGAATGATTTCGATGTTGATGTTCTGGAAACTAAGCTGGTTTACGCTAAATGGCAATATTGCACAAGTTATGACTGAAACTATTGCACTTTTTAAAAATGATAGCGTTTGCAATAATGGGTGATGTAGGAGGGATTAAGCCATGGCTGACAAACTTACTAATCAAGAGAGACGACTTCTACAAGTATTGGCAGAAGAATCACATTATCTATCTGCCGAAAATTTAGCGATATCTTTACAAGTTTCGAAACGGTCAATCTACAATTATTTGAACAGTGTTTCTAGAAAATTAATTAATGCTGGAATTGTGCCACCACGGAATATCAATGGGGCGGGTTACTATTTAACCAGCGATAGTAAATTATCTGTTCATGATTTATTGGCTACAAAAACTGATGAGGCTGATTCGCGAGTTCACCGTGTGTCACCTTCAGAACGTCGAAATATCTTATTGGTAGCATTATTTGCAGGAGAACGGGATATTACTATCACACGATTAATGAGAATAACTGGAGTGGCACGTAACACCGTTATTTCAGATTTAGATTGGGCCCGCAAAGAACTTAATAATAACCAGATTGAATTAGTAGGTACGAAAGAGGGGCACGTGCTTAAAGGCGAAGAAATCTTGATACGCAATTATTTTCAGACCCACTTTTCAGCACTTATGGATGGGTATGAATGGCTCCGTAAGTATCGAGCTAATGATTCATTTTTTGAAGGCAAGGATACTGTTGGGCTAAACACGATGTTAAACGATTGGTTGCATCTAGTTGAACGGCAAAGTGAGCGTGCATTTTCAGATGATGCAATTAGAATGATTGAATTCTATTATGCTTTTGTTTTAATGCGTGTTTTATCGGGACATTTTATCCCTCAAAATTCTTTTCCAAGCAACTTAGAAGATCGAAGAGAGTTACGCGATAAGAAAGAATTTGGCTTGGCAAGTAACTTATTAGCTCAAGTTGGTGTTGAAGTGACGAACCATGATGCAGAGTCCTTATATCTTGAGAGCTTATTGTTGAGTGGTCAGTTGCGTTCTGTTGGATCAGATGAACAAGATGATGTTAAGACAAAAGTCTACAGCGCTGCAATTGAAGTAGTTGATAGTTTTCAGCAAATTACAGGATTTTCTTTCTGTGATCGTAGCCAATTAATAAGTGAATTATATGTCCACTTACTTTCTACCTATTATCGAGTGAAGTATCAGCGGCAATATCGAGACGGTATGGTAAAAGCGATTGAGGCTAACTATCCAGATATATATACCTATACTGAATTATCAATCCGCCCATTCGAAAAGCTAAATGCACATCCGCTGAATGAAAATGAATTGTCATTAATTGCCATCTATTTTGGTTCCCAGATGTACCAAGATGAATCACACTTAGGCTCAGCATTACTAGTTTGTTCAACTGGATTGGGAACATCGAGAATGTTAAAAGCGCAGCTAGAATCAGCGTTCAAAGGGCTGAAGATCGTGGGGCCAATTACCAAGCGCAACTATAACAGCATTCGGCAAATATCTGAGGATATTGTACTCTCCACAATTCCACTCAGTAAGAAGAATAAGTCGGTACTGGTGTTGCAACCTATTATGAACGACCAAGAAATAAGTGATTTAACAAAACAGCTTGCTGTTAAAGGAATTGTCATGCCCACATTACCAGCTAATAAAATTTCTGCTCTGTTGGATGTTATTTCTGATAACGCTGAAATTATCAATCAAACAAGTTTAATTACAGGGATTAAAGAAGTACTTAGCCTTTCAGTTAAGCCATATTCAAAAAAAGAGAGGGGGTATCAACCATTGTTGAGTGAATTGATTAATGAACATACAATCCAATTTGCAAAGGCGAATCATATGAACTGGCAACAGGCAATCGCACTGGCAGCCGAGCCACTTCTTGTTAGTGGCAGTGTTGAACAAAGTTATATTGATGCAATGATCACCAACGTCCATAACAATGGACCTTATATTAATATTGGTGATCGAATCGCGTTTGCTCACGCAAGACCTGAAGAAGGTGTAAATGAGCTAGGAATGGCACTACTGTGTTTGGACAAGCCAATTAATTTATTAGATGATAAGCATCCTATTCAATTAGTGTTTGTTTTGGCTGCATCAGATGATCGTTCACATTTAAAAGCTTTAGCAGAATTGGCTAGCATGCTTGGGGATAAACGCCGTTTACACCAGTTATTGGATGCAACGAAAATTAGTGAAGTTGAAGACGTTATTGCGGAAGGAGAAAAACAATTATGAAAACAATTGCAGCTGTATGCAGTACAGGACTTGGCTCAAGCTTTATGGTCGATATGAATATGGCAGATATTATTAAAAGCCTAGGCTTGGAGGACAGCGTTAAAACGACTCATATGGATATGGGCAGTGCTAACGAGAATTCGGCTGATCATTTCTTTGTGGGAAAGGATTTAGCGGATGCAGCTAAGGATCGGTTAGGAATAGACAAAGTAACGGTTTTAGATAGCATTATTGATAAAGAAGAATTGAAGACTAAGGTTACGACATATTTAAAAGATGCAGGTATTGAAAACAAATAGGAGGTATCGTTTACGATGCAAGCAACATTAAATGCCATTATCAGTATTGTTCGTACGCCAGCCATTTTAGTTGGATTAATTGCTATTCTGGGGCAGGCGTTACAGAAGAAGTCTTTTTCTGACACAATCAGTAGCGGGATTAAAACTTTTATTGGGTTCTTAGTATTGAGTGGGGGTGCTGGAATTGTCAGTACTTCATTAGCTCCGATGAGTAAAATGTTTATGCATGCGTTCGGGGTACAAGGTGTCGTTCCAAATAATGAAGCGGTGGTTGCAACTGTTTTGGTTGAATACGGGACAGCAACAGCTTTAATTATGTTGGTCAGTATGATTGTTAACGTTGTCTTAGCACGATTCAGTCATTTTAAATATATCTATCTTTCGGGTCACGTTATGTTGTATATGGCTGCAATGCTCGCAGTGATTATGCAAGTTGCAGGATTTGGGTTTACTGCCGAAGTATTATTCGGGGGACTCATTCTAGGAATTTGGGATACGGTTAGCCCTGCCTTGGTACAACCATTTTTACGCGAAGTTACGGGTGGTAACACAGTTGCCTTGGCCCATACTGGTGATTTTGGTTATGCCTTTGCCGGTCTAATTGCTAAGTTTACTGGTGATAAAAGTAAGTCGACTGAAGATTTAAATATTCCCAAAAGTGTTTCATTTTTACGTGATTCCACGGTTGCCATTACGATTACAATGGCCGTTATTTACATTATCTTAGCATTATTTGCTGGCCCAGAATTTGTTGGAAAAATGAGCTCAGGAATGAATTATATTGTATTCGCTCTGATTCAAGCTGGGACTTTTGCAGGAGGTGTTTACGTTATTCTTGCGGGCGTTCGATTAATTTTAAACGAAATTATTCCGGCCTTCAAAGGAATTTCAGAAAATCTTGTTCCTGACTCAGTACCCGCGCTTGACTGTCCTATTATTTTCCCATATGCACCAAACGCAACCATTGTTGGTTTCTTTGCTAGCTTTATTGGCGGCGTCGTTAGCATGTTTATTATGATTGGATTGCACACTGTTATCGTTATTCCAGGTGTTGTTGCACATTTTATGTGTGGTGCTACTTCTGGTGTTATTGGTAATGCTGTTGGAGGGCGCCGAGGAGCGATTGTTGGTGCCTTCTCGCAAGGTGTTTTAATCAGTTTTCTTCCATTAGCCTTATTACCGGTTCTTGGGAAGATTGGGTTAGGCGGTGCTACCTTCTCAGATGCTGACTTTGGTGTGATTGGTTCTTTGATTGGCTGGTCAGGTGTCAATGGCGGTGTTGTCATGATTATTGTTGCAATTGCCATTTCGTTAATCTTGTTTATTGCTGCTTCTATCATCGCAAGCAAACGCAATAAAGGAGCAAGTGATAACAAGGCTAATGCCTAGTTGAGAGTTCTTTGTGTCTAAGCATTTTTGAATGATAAGGTGGTAGGAAAATGAGTTTTGATGAATTAGATACAGCAGCGGTTAATGCAATTCGAGCACTAAGTATTGATATGATTGAACATGCTGGCTCTGGGCATCCTGGGATGCCACTTGATGCAGCACCAATGCTTTACGTCACTTATAAGAAACATTTGCGAATTGATCCGTCACATCCAGATTGGCCGAACCGTGATCGCTTTGTATTATCTGCTGGGCATAGTTCTTCAATGTTATATGCAATGTTGCATTTAGCAGATTATGGTTTAAGTATTGAAGACTTGAAAAGCTTTAGACGTCTGGGCAGTCGGACTCCTGGGCATCCGGAATTAGAAACACCTGGTGTTGATGCTGCAACTGGGCCACTTGGACAAGGATTAGGGATGGCAGTTGGTATGGCGATGGCAAGCAAACATTTGGCAACTAAATATAATGTTGCTGGATCAAAAATTCTAGATAGTCGTGTCTATGTAATTGCCAGTGACGGTGACTTAATGGAAGGAATTAGTCATGAATCTGCAAGTCTAGCGGGACATCTGAAATTGAATAACTTGATTGTCATGTATGATTCAAATGACGTGACACTGGATGCACAGGCCGATAAAGCAGTGGGCGATAATGCTGGAGAGCGATTCAAGGCGTATGGTTGGAATTACTTGCGCGTTGAAGATGGAAACAATCTGGCTGAGATTGATAATGCGCTGGATTTAGCGGAGGCTGAACGAGAAAGGCCGACGCTCATTGAAGTAAAAACCGTCCTGGGGTATGGCTCACCTCATGCAGGTCAAAATACAGTGCATGGAAATCCACTCACGGCAGCCGAATGTCGGCAGACGATGCGCGCATTAGGCTGGAATTATGGACCGTTTGAAATTCCAAATCAAATTTACCAACGATATTCAGAAATTAAACAACAAGGGCAACAACGATATAAAGACTGGCAGGCTGAAGTGGATCATCTTGAAAAGCAGAATGCGGCATTAGCGCAAAACTTTACGGATAATTTTGCTAATCAAGCTACCACGGGAAATATCAGTTTGAAATACAATGTAGGTGAGACTGAAGCTGTGCGGGTAACGGTGCACAAACTAATCCAAGAATCAGCAAATACGCCTTTGAATTTCTGGGGTGGTTCTGCAGACTTATCCAGTAGCAATAAAACTTACTTTGAGAATGATGATGGATTCGAGCCTGGACAATATCAGAATAGGAATATCTTTTATGGTGTACGTGAATTTGCACAAGCAGCCGCTGTAAATGGGATAACCTTATTTGGAGGAAGTCGAACCTTTGGCAGTACCTTCTTTGTGTTCAGTGATTACATGAAAAATGCAATTCGTATGGCAGCACTGCAAAGAATTCCATCGATCTTTGCCTTTAGCCACGATTCAATTGCACTAGGACAAGATGGGCCAACCCACCAGCCTGTTGAACAATTGGATGGATTACGTGCCATGCCAGGATTAAATGTGTTTCGACCAGCGGATGCGATTGAAACGCAGTCTGTTTGGGACTATGCATTAAATGATAATCATGGACCGGTGGTGATTGCCATGTCTCGTCAAGGCCTTCCAGTGCTTGAAGGATCATTAAAGTACGCAAAAGTTGGTGTCAAAAAAGGCGGCTATGTTGTATCTCCATCTGGCGTAAGTCAGCCGGACGGAATAATCATTGCAACGGGCTCGGAAGTAAGTCTTTCAATCGCGGCTCAGGCAGAACTAAAGAAGCAAAAAATTAATGTAGAGGTTGTATCTATGCCGTGCCCTGAGCTCTTTTTGCAGCAGTCGAGGGCTTATCAAGAGACAGTGCTTAATCCCAATATTCGAAATCGAATGTCAGTAGAGATGGGTTCAACACAATCGTGGTATCGCTTTACCGGACTCGATGGCGTCAATATTGGCTTGGATCATTTTGGTGCTAGTGGACCAGTCGATGAAATTACGCAAAGCTTTGGCTTTACTGTAGGAAATGTTGTTAAAACTTATCTACAACACTTTGGCAGATAATCATTATTTAGGTAATACGACATAGATGGTTAATACTCAGAATATGCTCCAAAAATAGCATGGATTCCGAAGTGGAGTCCATGCTATTTAACGTTCAGATGTGAGACTAGAGCAACGTATTCTGCTGTCGAAAGGCTTATTTTTTAATGTCGTTAAGACGACACAATAGAATATAGCAAATACCCAATCCGACAATTCTAGCTGAAAGACAAGTCATCGATTTTTCAGACTTCGGGATTGTAATGTTCGGGCAAGTTTGCTTTTTGCATTTCCCTATATGTCGCCATTTTCTGATGAAGAAAATCCAAGCTGGCCTGTGTTTCTGCCATCAGCGTGTCTAATCGTGTTTCTTGCTCTTGTAATAAAAGCAGACGTTCAGGAATTGTTTGATTACCTGCATAGCGCAGTTGTGCGTAGTACTGCATGTTCTGGATGGACATGCCCGTTTGTTTCAAACGCTTCAAAAAATTCACCCAGGCAATATCTTTAGTTTGATATTGGCGACGATTACCAGCAGTTCTTAAAGGTTGGAGCAACCCAACTTCTTCATAGTAGCGCAAGGTGTCGATTGTTAAGTTAGTTTGCCGTGAAAATTCACCAATTAGCATCTTTATGTGAGCCTCCTAAAATAAAGATTGATGTCGGGTACACCCGAGGTTGTAAGCTGAGATCAATTACATGAAGGAGCTGATTGATTATGATGGAAAATGAGCAACGGTTAATTAACGGTAAAGCGATGTTACAACGGGTTGATGCGGAAGCTGCTGATAGTGTTATGACTAATCTACAAAATGTCGCACCGGATGTTGCCAAAATGATTCTTGAGTTTGCGTTTAATGATATTTATACTCGCCCGGGACTATCGTTGCAACAACGTGAGCTTGTAACCATTACTAGCTTACTAACTCAGGGTGATACAGCAGCGCAATTACGAGTTCATCTTAATGGTTGCCTAAACGTTGGTCTTAGTCGCACTGAGATTGTTGAGACTTGTATTCACTGTATCCCGTATGTGGGATTTCCAAAAGTTTTGAATGCTTTGACGGTGGTTACAGCAATTTTTGCGGATAGGGAAGATTAGGATACTGATTGGAGATTAATACGCCTGGCTAGAAGTATTAATATGAGTAAAGGTTGAGCTGGCATAACGATAATTTCATCAAAACGATAAAAAATCCCCCGAGTCGAATTTTCAACTCAGGGGATTTTTTCGCTTTCAGTACCAACACAACGCCAGCAAATTACAACTCACATCGCAATCCGCAACGCATCTAGGTACTAAAAATTAATTCAAATTAAGTGTCGCATCGTAGGTCTTAAAGTCGTTGTCATCATCGTAATCATCCGTATCGTAGCTGGCGTCCCATTTGAGGCGGATGCTGGTAATGTCTTTGACACTGGATAATTTTGATAATTCAAAGTATAAATTACCGTCAGTATCCGTACCGCTGTTTAAGTCGCCATCGAAGTCGTCACTATCCATGTCAGCGTCGACCTGTTGGCCATCGTTGGTGCTGAGCTTGGCCTGGGTGGGGTAGGCTGAAATGTCGCGACCAGCGTGGATACTCATGTGAACTTTCACAACACCGTTAAAGTCACGTTTGTCGCTGCCGCTACCGATAGTGTAAGCCCCGTCAGTTTTGTAAACCGTGACTTTATCGATTTTGAAGGTAGACCCCGTCCAACTACTATCGCTGTATGAAGTGTTATAAGTTTTTTGATCAGAAATATCAATGTCGTCATCGCCAACGGTAATACTGTCAGTGTCAGAACTTGAGTCTGATTCCGAATCAGTGTCTGAATCGGTGTCTGTACTATCACTATCGTCGTAACTGTCACTATCCGCATAGCTGTCGTCAGAATCACTCGTCGAATCAGAGTTGGACGTCGTTGTCAGCGCAGAATCCATGGCATTGTCACGTGCGACCATATTTACTGAACCGGCGTACAGGAGTGTGAATAAGACGAGCAGACACCAAGTCCACCATTTGTGCGTCCATGGCTTGGGCTGACTAGCAATATGATCGAAGCGTTCGCCAGCTGGTTTTGACCGTTGGCACATGAAAACGATGATCAAGATTGGTCCGACGATTGGAATCAGTGAGAACCATAAGTAATGTGCTGAGCGATTGGAGTCGTGCAGCCGCCGAGCACCTGCAGTGAACTGCATCACTGAAATCCAGGACATGAGCGCTGAATAGATGAGTAGCAGCACCGCTTGAAGCACATTCACGTGCGCCGCAAATGCCGGAAAACTATAGACTTTGAGGCCAAGCGCGAACGTCAAAATCAAGGCGATGAGCATTAAATCCAAGTAGAGCCACCAATATTGTGGCCGGGTGATGCGCTGCGACCAGGTAAAGGTTTGCTTCATTCCCAGCTTGAGTGCTGTCCACATGTTGGTGTGTTCCGGTGGGGTTGGCTGTTTGCCGGTTGTCGTGTTCCCATCAGTTTGCGTTTCAGCGGTTGCGGCCGTTTTTTGATCCGCACCACAGAATGAGCAGAACGTTGCGTTTGCGGGAATTTCCTTCCCACAATTAATACAGAACTTTGTTTCGTTCATCGGTGTTCCTCCTAGAATTGACACATCGGGCGAAATAATATGAATAAAATTGATACTCGAAAATTATTAAAATTATGAAAGATTTACCGAGCAAAACCAATCATAGCATAACTGACTATAATTTTTAACAAAAAATTCATATTTTCTTCTTATTTTTGTCAAACAGTCATATACGAAACGATGACTGGGTTAAAACAATGTAGTGAAGCTGCGGATTTAGTGGCAAGCAAGCCCCAATTGCCGTCATTACAACTTGATTTAAATAAACTTGCGAGTTGACCTCGCGTTAGTTAGGCATCATAAGAAAGACACTAGGTGCTGATGGCAGCGAATTATTATCGTCAAAAGTGAAGTTAAGGCCCTAGTTGTCGGCGCTGATGGTATAATTGAAGTAACAAATAAAAGTTGACACTCAAGTCATACGATAAATTAAAATAATTATGAAAATGATGCGGACTGTCGACGAGGGGGAAACCATAATGAAGACCAGTATGCTGTTACAACTGCTGTTCAGTTTGCTTTTCATTGGTTTGGGCTGTTATCAATTAATTGCGTCTCGGCGCTATTTTCGGCAGGTGAAGTTACATGGTAATGCCGAAACATCACCGTTCGCAGCGATGGGCGTTTGGACAAGTTTCGTGATGGGAATTATTTTTATTATCGTGGGGATCGTGGCTGGCTTTGGACTAGCCATTAATTGAATTTAATATTAAGTACGACAAAAAAGGATCGGTAATTTGCAAATTATCGATCCTTTTTAAATTGTGGTGTCGTGCGACTGATCTGACAGACCGCGAGTCTGAATACACTTGAGCGCCGTTTTCAGATGAAAAGCGGAACAATCAAGCGAGTCGATACTGGAGAGCTACTGGCAATGACGGATTACCAGCCACCATTTTGGGGTTGCAGGTCATCCGTGAGCAGGCTGGAAAGCCTTAGCAGACTGGCATCATCAGGCTTTGTTTTCTTAGCATTCAACTCGTGGTCACGAATGGTCTTGCTTAGAATTTTGGCAACGTTGCGATTCATGTTTTGGATGACGACAAACGGCTTAGCTTTTGCCCGATACTGATCGAAGAGCTGCTTATCCAGAGACCGTTTAAGCCATAACTGTTCCAACATCGCCCAAAAATCGGCTTCTACTTGCGCCTGATCAGTGGAACTTTTGATGACGATGCGTAACGAACAGCCATCATTAGCAAAGACAGTAAATTTATTTTTTTTGAATCGTTGATACATGCCACGAAAATAGGGGATTAACGACCGCGGTCTGGGCCGCCGTTTCGGGATCGGATACTTTTGGGAAATTTTTAAATAGTGATTTGGCTTTGGTTGCGATATCTAAATACAATTCGAATTCCTCCTGATAGATGGAATGTTTAGTACCATCACAGCATTTTAAGGACGCTGTTAGGAAAATTAGCTGAATCAACAATTAAGTCCGGGCTAAATAAACAACGTGCACCGCGAATCATATCGCAGTGCACGTTGTCAGTCTTAGCTAAAATTTTGAACGAGTAGGTCTATTCGTCGATTTTTGGTGCTGACCCAAGCTCAGCCTGAATCATCCAAATCTTCTTTTCAATCGCGGTTTTGAGACCAATGAAAATATCTTGGGTACTGAAGTCCTTTTCAACGTCCGACACTTCAATGCCGTGCTGGTAAAGGTCTTCCAAGTAACGATAGCCATCAACTAAGTGTGCCAGCCGTTCTGGCGTCGTCTTATCCCAAGTGCCAGGCCAATCTTTGATCTTAGTGTTATCGGCCATTTCTTTAAGGGTGGAGTAAGGATTGCCGTCCAATGCAATCAGACGTTCAGAAATGACATCGAGCTGACTGTCGATTTCTTCCATAAATTCATCCATCAGTGGGTGCAACTTCAAAAAGTTAGGCCCGCGCATGTACCAGTGCGTTTGGTGAATAATCATCGACATCTGACTTAAATCGGCGACAAGTTGATTCAATACTTCTTTGGTTTTCGCATATTTCATTATTTTGATCTCCTTTCGTATAGGTTTATTATAGCTGAACTAATTGTTAATCGAAAACATTATACACTGGCAAAATGGTTTATTTGTGGTTTAGATCAGCGTGTGATTGAAGGGGGAAAATGAGTTTGAATCAGTAATCTCGGACCCATCGCACAACGGGGGTAACCGAATGAGTGTTGGCGCGATGTCACCCTAGCAAACCTGATTGGATGAGTCCGATATTCCAATTGCAACTAAAAACGGCCACTACATTAAGTGGTCGTTTTGATTTCTAATCAGTAATAAACTTATTCCCGCTTCTTGAACTTAGCAGCGAGTCCTAACCAACCTAAACCGGTGAACAACGCGGCCAGTAAGCCAGCAAGCGTTGCGGTGTGTTCGGTCTGCTCACTAGTTTGTGGCAACTGGCCAGCTTTCTGAGCAGCAGCTGTCACAGGGGATTCGGCTGCTCCTGGCTGCGCGAGTGCGTTGGCTGGTACGATTGGCGCTGACGCTGAGTGGGTCGTGGTTGCTGATTGCGGCGCGCTAGTCCCTTGTGCAACAGGGGCGCTTGACGACGAACTGCCTGGCTGTGGTGTCAAATTAGGAAGTGGCATCGGTACTGGTAATGGCGCTGGCCCTGGTTGCGGTGTCGGTCCTGGTTGTGGCACCGGTCCTGGCAGCGGGGCCGGACTCGGTTGAGGTGCTGGCTCTGGCTGTGGCGTTGGATTTGGCTGCGGTTCCGGTTCTGGTTGCGGCGTCGGTTCCGGCTGTGGCCCTGGTTCTGGACTTGGCGCGGGTGTTTCTGGGACACTTGGCTCCGGCGTGTAAACGTAGATCACGTGCTGGGCGGTCGTTCCAAAGGTACCAGTCGTGGAACCCATAACTTTGCTGAAGATGTAACCCGGAATCGTTAGTTGTTCCGTTTGATAGTTTTGACCGAATAATCCAGACAAAACGACATCGGCGTGGAGCGACTTGCCATCAGCGTCTCGATAGCTAACCGTGACAGGATGAACGGCCAATTCCTTGTAAACGTAAACGACAGTCTGTGGTTCCTTAGTGAAGACGCCGGATGCATTATGGGGAGCCTTGACGAGTTCATACCCTGGAATCTCAAGCACTTCAGTCTGATAAGCCGCACCAATTTCACCAGTATGGGTGACGTCCGGTTTCAGCGCCTTGCCATTTTCATCCTGGTAACTAGCGGTGACCGGCTGTGGAATCTGCTTGGTATAAACGTAAACAACAGTCTGCGGTTCCTTAGTGAAGACGCCGGAAGCATTGCCGTTAGTTTTGACCAGCTCATAGCCCGGAATCTCGAGTGCTTCGATCTGATAAGCCGCGCCAATTTCGCCAGTATGGGTGACGTCCGGTTTCAACGTCTGCCCATTTTCATCTTGGTAACTAGCAGTAACTGGTTGCGGAATCTGCTTGGCATAAACGTAAACGACGGTCTGCGGTTCCTTAGTGAAGACACCAGACGCATTGCCGTTAGTCTTAACTAAGTCATAGCCCGGAATCTCGAGTGCTTCGGTCTGATAAGCCGCGCCAATTTCGCCAGTATGGGTGACGTCCGGTTTCAACGTCTGCCCATTTTCATCCTGGTAACTAGCGGTGACTGGCTGTGGAATCTGCTTAGTATAAATGTAAACGACGGTCTGCGGTTCCTTAGTGAAGACACCAGACGCATTGCCGGTAGTTTTAACTAAGTCATACCCCGGAATCTCGAGTGCTTCGGTCTGATAAGCCGCACCAATTTCGCCAGTATGGGTGACGTCGGGTTTCAGCGTCTGCCCATTTTCATCTTGATAACTAGCAGTAACGGGTTGTGGAATCTGCTTGGTATAAACGTAGACCACGTGTTGCGGTTCGCTGCTAAAGGTCCCGGTCGCATTGGTCGGCGTTTTGGTGAGGTCGTAGCCAGCAATTTCTAGTGGCTGCGTCGCGTATGGATCGCCCGCAAAGCCGTTACAAGTTGTATCGGGCTTCAACGTTTGGCCTTGTTCGTCTTGGTAACTGACGGTGACCGGGGCACCAGCCGTCTTTTCATAGACATAAGTGACTGCTTGTGGTTCAGCGCTGAATGTCCCTTGAGGTGCGCCCTGGGTATCCACGTGCGTGTAGTTGGTGATTTCAGCTGGCGTACTTTGATAATCTTCGCCGACCAGGCCCGTCAATTGCTCTGCGTCTCGTAAGCTGGCACCGCTACGATCCACATGCTGGATGGTGACGGGTGCTGCTTTGGCTGCGAGAACGTACGGTTGAAAGACGTGGAACACAGGCGTGCTGCCCTCCATCCCTTGCGCGACGAGGTAGAAATTTTTCTCATTTGGGACCACGTTGAGCGTGACGCCATTTGTCGCGAATTGGCCGTTGGCGTCGCCGGTAAAACCAGGAATCTGTGGGACCAGCTGATTAAACGTCAGGCCACCTTGTTCAGCGGGCACCACGTTGCTGAGATCACCACTGACGGCCTTATCCGCACCGTTGAAGTAAAAGCGGTAATAGAAGCCGCCATCATTCGGCGCAAACCGTACGGGACTCAGAATTGCCGCTTGTGATTTCAGTGCCGCCTGTTGCCCATTCGGCAAGTAAAAATGGTTTTGCAAGGTTGCGCTGGCAGTGTTTTGGTCGACGTAGCGTAGTGGTTCCAAAATCGTTTGGCCGCCATAGGTCGTTCGCGTTAGATTTGGAAGATCCTTGAAAACGGACAGATCCGCAATGTTGTTATAGGCAACTTCCAATTCCTTAAGGTTAGTCAGATGAGCAATCGGCGATAAGTCGCTGACGCGGTTATGTTGAATGTTCAGCGATGTTAATTTGGTCAACCCGCTCAACGGCGAAAGGTCGGTGACGTCGCCGTTATAGTAACCACCAGGTGCATTAAGGCCACTGTTTAGCCAAATTGACGTCAAATTGGTAGCGTACTGCAAGCCTTCCAACGAGTAGGCCGTGTGCCCATCAATATACGTATCTTTGCCATGAAACGTGGTTAATAATTGCATATCAGCCTGAGTAATATCATTAACGGAATTAAACTGATGGTCGGGGAGCTTGAGTGCTTGTAATTCACTTAAAACGGCTAATTGAAGGCGTTTGTTAGGCATCCATGTGTCGATACTTTCAGTTGGTGCGGCCGTAGAAGTCGGGTTCGTGCTGGCGGCACTGGTTGCGGCAGTTTCGGAGCTGGCCGCCGCTGAAGCAGCTTCAGCAATCGCTTCCGACGCATCTTCAGAATAGGTACTAGCCGCGATACTGTTAACGGCACTAGTGATTTGAAATGCGCTGGTCACTGCCGGCGCTGCCGATGATCCGGGAACGCTAGTTGAGCCAGTCGCACTAGTCGCGCCCGTTGAACTAGGTGTGCTAGTTGAGTCGGCTCCTCCGGTCGAACCAGCAGCGCTAGTCGTTCCAGTTGAACCAGTAACAGCCGAACCGGCAGCTGAGCTAGGTGCACCAGCACTTTCGGCACTTGCTGCACTAGCTACTTCGGAAACGGCGCTAGTGATTAAGTTAGGCGCAGCGGTACTACCGGTACTTGGTGTTGCAGCCGCGGATAGCGCAAGGGCTGAGCTAGCGGCGTTACTTTCAGCGGCAGACGTACCATTACTTTTGAGTGTTATACTTGTGCTGCTTGCCGGACTACTGGTCGTACTAAGTGGTGCCAGGCTAGTTGGTGCTTCAGCGCTCGTGCCGGTCTTATCACTGGTTCCAGAACTGGTGGCAGCGGATGCAATCGAGCCAGCTGGTACACCGCTACTAGTCGGCGTGCCGACATTGTTAGACGTCGGCGCTGTGGAATTAGTCGCCATCGAAGTGACCGGACTTGCGGCTGACTGAGGTGTTTCCGTGCTATTTGCCGCGCCGGAAGAAGCACTTGTCGGCGTTTTTGAACTAGCATTTAGCTGGCTTGTACTTGTTGCAAGACTGGTAGGCACAACTGATACCGGTAATGCCGGTGATACCGTTGGCTGCGTTTCGGTCGTTGCTTTTGTGCCACTAGTTGCCGGGTTAGTCGGCGTCAGAACGGCTTGCCTATCCGCTAGTGGACTAGCACTACCGACTTGCTGGGTTGCCGGGGCCGTCGATGCTGGGGCGTCAGTGGCAGCGAATGCTTGTTGGTTCGTTAAAATAAGGCTTGCCAGTAGCGTGGCGGCAATGCCCGTGACGAGATGCCATTTTGGCGGGTTCGCCATAATAATCTTTTGCTTATTCAAAATAATGACACTCCTTTTTGATGATAAGAATTCAATTCGGCTAAATTGTAGCACCGCTCAGAACAATGGTCTATCTGTTGATAAACATGAGAAAACTAGGCTTAAGCTTAAGTGGTCATGCAAAATTGACGGGCAATATATGGATAAAACAAGGATTTTGTAGGCGGTTTCATCAGTTGGCACATTACGTTAGTTGTCATGCACCTTAAGAAGTGTTAGTCAGTGCGATGAAAGTAATTGGTTTTTAAAGGTCATAATGATTGTAATGACTTGGTTTGTAAACCTGACTAAGTGGAAAATAAATGCGGTTAGCACCAGTCTTCCAGTTACATGAGAAGACAAATAAAGACGTGCTTTTGAATAGCACGTCTTGTGATGGCACGGTTTAAATTTATTAGTCAGTTACAGCCACATCGTTGTTCAGATAAGTGACGGCATTACGACCCGAGTTTCGACCGGAGTAAAAGGCATAGCCGACACAGGTTCCTGGCATGTTCGGGCCATAAGTATCACCCGTGAGACCCGCAGCATCGTTTCCGGCGGCGTATAGCCCTGGAATCGGCGTTCCTTCAGTGTCGAGCACTTCGTTGGCCGTTGTTACTTTTAGGCCACCCATCGTGCAAAGTGCACCGACGTTCAATTCGAAACCGTAAAACGGCCCTTGGTCGACCTTGACTAGGTAAGCGGGATCCTTCCCAAATTCGTCGTCTTGGCCGTTATCGCAATATTGATTGTAAGTTTGAATGGATCGAGTGACTTGGTCAACCGGTAAGTGCATTTTGGCAGCTAATTCTTCGATGGTCTTCGCTTTGAAAATGAAGGGCTTATTTGCCGCAACGGCAGCATCGATTTCAGCTTGTAACTTGGTCATCTTTTCGCCCCGACGAACGTAGACGCCCAGCCCCATGAAGTTCCCATCGCGGGCCATCCGGTCAATAACACCTTGGTCAAGAATGCTAAAGACCTGGTTTTGTGTATACAGGGCATTCCCAGCGTATGAAAAATTATAAACGACGGCTTCATCGACGAAGCGTTCACCATGTTCGTTTAGCCATAGTAGGGGCTGTTGACCAGCGGCAGTTTCCATTTGCGAAGCCATGTACTTAAATGAAGGTTCGCTCGGGTCTTTTAAATAGCCGCCGAATAACATGGCCATGCCGGTACCGTATTGTTGTGCACCAGCCTGCCAAGCAAGTCGTAAGCCATCACCAGTCCCTTTGCCAGAACTAACTGGAATTAAGCGACTCGTGTCATAGTGAGTTAAGTTTTGCATCATTTCGGGGTTGTTCAAATAACCACCGGTCGCCAGAATGACGGCATGTGTATCCACAAGTTGAGTTTCATTGGTGGCCGCGTTTTGAATCGTGACACCGGTGATCGTCCCGTTATCAGCTTGGTGCAAGTCGATGGCGGTGGTTGAGGTCAATAATTCGACACCTAGTGCCAAGGCTTTGGGTTGCAGGGCGTCATGTAAAACAGCCTGGCCCATCCCTTTATAGATATGCCAAGTTGCTTCACCAGCGCCCATCGCTTGAACGCCTTCGTATTCGACACCTTGGTCCTTCAGCCATTGCACCGTATCAGCACTATCGTCTAGATATTGGCGCCAAATGCGTGAATCAGCGCGATATTTGGAATAGTCGACTTCTTCCTTCAAGACCTCGGTGGCTGAAACGTGAATGTGTTGCGCTTGCTGTAAATATGAGTCAACCGCAAATAATCCCTCAGTGTAGTTACTACTACCGCCAGTATGCCGACCTTTTTCAAGTAGTAGGACGGTCGCGCCATGTTGTGCCGCTTCCAGAGCAGCAGCGGTTCCGGCAGCACCAGTACCCACAACGACAATGTCATATGAAGTCCGTTTTGTTAACGTCATATCAATTCCTCCAGACAGATTTTATATTGATTAGCCATTTGACGGTCGAATTCACCATTACTATAATGAAGTAACCGCTAACACACCCTCATCATAACGGGTGCTTAGCTGTAAACAAACGGACAATTTAGTTCGTCAGGCGAACAAAGTGTTCGGATGGAGTTGACAATATGGATTTTGACCGCTTACAGACTTTTTTACGCGTCGTACAATATGGTAGCTTTCAGCAAGTCGCCGCCCGTGAATATCGGTCTCAACGTGCGGTGTCTAAGCAGATGACGCAACTTGAACATGAATTACAGGTCACCTTATTTCAAAGAGGTCATAATCGCATTAGCTTGACCCCTCAAGGGCGGTTGTTTTGGGCTTCAGCACAGGATATTGTGAATAACTATACGGCGGCGTTGACGGAGCTACGCGAGTTTGATGCGCCTACCAAACGACTCCTGCGAGTTGGCTACTTTTCAGCTTTTGAACAACCACTGTTACTGCGGGCGTTATACGCACTAAAAAAGCGGTGGTCCGACAGCCAATTTGTTGTGCGACAGGGGAGTAATGAACACCTAACGCAGCAAGTATTGGATGGCTCGCTCGATTTGACGTTGTCGATTAGCTATGGTCGACCAGCTGTCGCAGCGGCAACCAAACTACAGGCCACATCGATATATCATAATCAAATGGTGATGGGCGTCAGCCGCTTGAATCCCTTAAGCAAGTTGGCACAGATCCCGCAACAGGCATTAACGACGCTGCCCATTTTGTATTACAGTCCAGAAAGTTCGACGTTTTTGTTAGAAAGCTTCTTGGCCAGCGCACCTTTTATCCAAGATTACGAGCAAATTCGCCGGGTCACGAGCGCTGAACAAATGCATCTGTTGGTGTCGCTCAATCAGGCGGTGGCATTTTATCCCGCGGGACTCATCTCGGCTAAACATGATGAACAAGTCGCCTATCTGCCGATTGAAGGGGACAACCTGCAGGATTACGATATTGTTGCCTTGACTCAACCGGGACAGCAGCCACCACTGCTGAAGGCATTGATGCAGCAGTTCTCTCAGACGAAGCTTTAAGAACGTTTACAAGGACGAATTCCTGTAAAACCCCACCGATTTCGTTATAATAAAACCATTGTTTTAAAATTAATGATTTTATATAGGAAAGTGGGCCCAACATGTTTCAAGATATTCAACCGCACGTTTTAAAAAATCAAAATGAGCAGCAACGTTCGCCGCGTCCTGGCGATTACATCTTAATTGGCCGCCAGCAGCAAGTCTTACTACAAGATGGCACGCTACCTAAGTATGAAGCAGTAGCGCAGGATTGGCAGTTTGATGCGGACCAGTATCAGTACTTGCTGGCAGTCGACGAAGCCGCTTTTTTCTGGGTGGATGTGACCGCAACGGCAACCGATCAGTATACCGTGGGTTCGACGAAACAGTTCCGCGATTTAAAACCAGCTTGGTTGGCATTTAGTAGTGCGACTGCCGCTCACTTGGCTTGGTGGTATGATACGAATCGGTTTTGCGGGCACTGTGGGCAACCGCTGCATCCTGGGAGCGCGGAACGGTCACTAGTTTGCGCTGCGTGTGGTCAGACGATCTATCCCACGATTATGCCAGCGATTATCGTCGGTGTCACGAACGGGGACAAAATACTGATGACGAAGTTCCTGTCCGGCTACAATCATTACTCGTTGATTTCTGGCTATAACGAGATTGGTGAGACTTTTGAAGACACGGTTCGGCGTGAAGTCTTTGAGGAAGTCGGGTTGGAAGTTCACAACTTGCGTTACTTTGGGAGTCAACCGTGGGCGCCATCGCATTCCTTATTAGCGGGGTACTTTGCGGACTTGAACGAAAACGTGGCGATTGACTTGGAAACTGACGAATTGGCTAAGGCCCAGTGGTTCCAACGGGATCAGATTCCGCACAACGACCAAAATACGAGTTTGACGTGGACGATGATTGAGGCGTTCCGGCATCATCAGGAAAAGTAAGCCTGTGATTGGATAAAAGCATAACATAATTAGAAATTTGATATTAGCGCGTTAAGTCATGGGCGGCTTGACGCGCTAATTTTTTGGATTTAGTTTGGCGGGTATTTGTTCCAACAATAATAATCGGCTGGTGGCTGTCGAATTAATGTAAGCCGTGTGAGTTGTAGGGGTTGCTTTTACTTTACATGCCAAATTAAAGCGGCAATAATCAATGTTAGTTATTTTAATAAAAAAGGGGTGAGGACAAAAATGACGCTACTTATTTCAACTAGCATATTGGTGGTTGCGGCGATGGTCAGTATTGTGATCAACCGTCGCTGGTTACCACGACTTTCGGTGAATTATGTCAGTATGCTGGTTGGTGCCGTGATTGCCGTGATTCCGCTATTAAACGGTCTGGTAGAACGGTTCAATTCGGAGATTTTTATTGGATTGATCGTCGCGCCACTACTGTATTTTGAAGGTCAAAATACGCGGCTCAACTTAGTGGGACGGCATGCTCGGGAAATTCTAAGTTTGACCGTCGGAATGGTTGTGCTCTGTGCAGTTGTGGCCGGAATTGGGACTCAACTTTTCGCTGGCGTCGGATTGCCATTAGCTTTTATTCTGGCTGCAATCAGTACACCAACCGATGCAACGGCGACCGAATCGGTAACGATGGGCCGAGAATTGCCGCGTCCACAACAGACGAGCCTAAAGTTGGAATCATTATTCAACGATGCGTCAGGCATTATTTTGCTTAACATGGCAACGTTGTGGTATATCAATGGTTATATTAATTATTATCAGACGTTATGGGATTTTATTTATTCTGCGGGAGGCGGGTTGCTTTTCGGCGGAATAGTTAGCAGTTTGATTGTCTATATTCGGCAGTCAATGCTACGTTCCAAGTTGAACTTTATTAATAATACGTATAATAACGGAACGCCGCTTAAAATCATCTTTTTAATGACACCGTTTGTTTTATATTTTGGGGCGGAGGCTTTGGGCGTTTCTGGCATTATCGCGGTTGTGTCCGCCGGGCTGGTTCACAATGCTGAGGGCGAGCGAAGTTCACTGGCTAATCCGCAGCTTGCTAGTGATCTGCACCAATTGATTGGATTATTAAACGATATTTTAAATAGCGTTGTCTTTATTGTGCTGGGAATTATGTTGCTCAGAACGTTGTTAGACCGCTCAGTTACTTATAATGGTTCACTGATTTGGGTAGGCATTGGGGTTGCCTTATACGTCGCCAATTTATTGGCCCGCTACGCTTATGTTCGATTGGTTCAACGGGTTGGTAATCGTGAAGCTTGGATATTTGCGCTAGGTGGTATTCACGGTGCGGTGACGTTTGCATTAGCCTTTACTGTTGCCGAAACTCAGGTCAGGACGGCTGACTTTAATTTGGTATTAATGTCTGAAAGCTTATTGATCATTCTTAGTTTAATCGTTCCGACGATCATCTTTCGCTGGTTGTTGCCTAAAGTACGGATTGATATGGATGATGCGGCTCGAATGGCGGTAATTCGAGAACAAATGATTGAGGCAGGTATTCATGAATTATGGCAAATGCCAATTTCGAAAGAATTCAAAGAGGCCATCACATTTGATTTACGTTCGCAAAACGGTCATACGACGCTCCGACAGTTTCTTTCAGAATGGCGGCGGATGGTTCAGCATCCTGATTATACAGCTGATCAGATGCGTGAACTAATGGCTATTTATCGCCATGTCTTTCAGGCGGAACGGAATTATGTGGAACAACAATATAACGCGACAGCCGGGCTCAGTGAGGATTCATTCAACCAACTGTACCGTGAAATCACGATGGCCGAGATGGTTGTCTTAGAATACGGGGCATAGGCAACCTGGTTTATGATAAATTTTGTGCAAGAAGCTCAAGTCATTCATGGGACGCACTGGATAATAAGATAAGACGTTAAAAATTATCCGCTATTTCAAAAGTGCGTTCGAACCTATCAACCGGAAATTATTGCAGCGTGGGGTAAGAATGACCCTAGCTTTGTTTATCAGGGTGCGCAGGCTTTTGCGAAGGATGATCCGAATACCGACGTTCATTTGTTAGATGGTGGCCATTTTGTCTTAGAAACCCACTGGCAAACGATTGGCCAACTGATTCTCGACAAGTGGGCCAAGTAATGCCTTGAAGAATGCTAAAAAATAAATTAGTGGTCGCTATCCATTGTGATGGCGGCCTTTTTTAGGGGTTGCGTGTCAAAAATCGAGGATGAAGCCTGAAATAAAGCTTGCCAAAAAGAACATACGTTCGTATAATGATTCATAAAAGGACTGGTGATAGTTATGGAACGAGTCGTCCCCCGAGAAAAGTGGCTCTATGATGACCGTGGCATGATGAAGTGGATGGGCTGGATCTTAGCCGGCCACAGCGCGTATCTGGAAAATGAACAGCAGCAACAACGCCCGACGCCGGCCCGGCCAGAAATGGCGTTGTCTCAAATTGATTCTATTCTACAGACTAGTTGGCAAGCAGGCGCGGCCGTGACGTTACAGTTGAACGTACTTGAGGATAATCGGCACGTCGCAGAATTTAGTGGCCAGGTGATTGGGTTTAATGCGGACCAAGTCTATGTCCAGCTCAACACGCAGCATTTGAAGACGGTGTACCTCGAAGACATTCGATGGGCGGCGTTGGCCACGAGCGAAAAGTGGTGGGACCATGACGACACCCTTAGATGATCCGAGCCGGTTACCCGTGCGCGATATCATGTGTATTGATTGTAAGAGCTTTTTCGCGAGTACCGAAGCAATTCGGCGTGGTGAGTATCCATTGGCGGCCAAGATTGCCGTATTGTCGCGTGAAGAATCGCAGGGTGGCCTGGTGTTAGCAGCGTCGCCGGATACCAAACGCGATTATGGTGTAAAGCTCGGCACGCGTAAGTATGATTTAAAACCGCAGATGGATATTGAACTGGCCGCACCGCACATGGCAGACTATGTGCGGTTGAATTATCGCATCAGTCAGATTATTCAGCAGTTCACTGATGAGCAGCATACGTTTATTTATAGTATCGATGAGTTGTTTGCGGACGTGACCCATAGTCACAAGTTGTTTGGGACGAATCGTGAAATCGCCCGTCAGATTCAGGCAAAAATCTTTCAGGAGACTGGGATCGTTACAACGGTTGGGATGGGGCCAAATCCGTTAATGGCAAAGCTAGCTCTGGATAATGCGGCTAAGCAGGAAGCGCCGTGGTTTGCTTACTGGGGTTATGCGGATGTCCCGAATACGGTGTGGCAGATTCCTAAGTTGACGGACTTTTGGTCGATTGGACATAAGACGGCGGCCAAGTTAGAACGACTGGGTATTTATTCCGTGGCTGATTTAGCCCACGCAGACCGGCAACAACTCAAACGTAAATTTGGCGTGCTGGGCGATGCACTGTATTTTCACAGTTGGGGCATCGACTATTCCGACCTAACGAAGCGGTACGTGCCGCGTTCCGATAACCGAGGGTATGGGAATAGTCAGGTGCTGATGCGCGATTATACGACACGGGAGGATATCGAAACGGTCTTGTTCGAAATTGCCGACCAAGTGGCCACTAGGTTGCGCAAACACGATGTTTTAGGCGAAGTTATTGGTATCTCGGTTGGCTTTGCGACGCCTGATGAACACAATCGGCATGGCTGGAGTGCCCAGACTAAGGTCGACCCAACCAATGCGACCAATGATTTGATTCGTGCAGTCCAGTATTTGTTTGAGTCGCGGTGGCAAGGCAACGCCCTGCGTAATTTAGGGGTACGGGTCAATCGCATCAGCAAGCCAAGCACGTTTCAATTGTCGTTGTTTGAGGATAACGACCGGCATACAGCTAACCTGCGTTTGGAACATGCCATCGACCAGATTCGGGCCCGGTACGGTTACTGCGCAATCATTCGGGGGTATAGCAAGAAGTCGGCCGGAACGGCCGTTGAGCGCTCAGGTTTATTGGGCGGGCACCAAGCTTGATTGGAAGGTGAACCACGATGTTAGCAGAATCTAAACAATTGATTGCGAATTTTGATCGTTATTTTTTGCGACGCTATCAGTGGCGTTACCACCTGTTGATTGTCGATAATCACCTGTTTGACTGTTACACGTTTTTCTTGCAGGCACAGCGGGCCCGGGAACGGCTGATCCATAGCTATGATCTACTCGAGATTCCACACCGACCGTCGTTATATCAACAAGTCCTAGCAGATTTAAAGCAGCATACTGAGCTGCGAATCGAGTATCGTGACACCCACCATTTAGTCCACCCGGGGACGGATATTGTGCATGATTTGGAGCATGGGCATTAGTGGACGTGAATTTGGGATATTTGAACATCATGGAGAGTAAGTTATTTGTGTGATTAGTTCTGGATATGACTAGTGGCAAATACCGTTTTTCTAAGTAAAATAAAAAAGTCGAAATTAACTTTCGACTTTTAACAAAGTTACAATGATTTCGCAGCGTCTTCACCGGCAATTCGACCTGAATTCCAAGCGAAAGCACAGCTTATCCCTTCCAAGGTAGGATAAGAAGTATCATACATACCACTAGCGTTATTGCCTGTAGCGTAAAGATTTGGAATAATTTGTCCATTCTTATCGAGAACATGTAGTGCCTCGTCAACGGCGATACCACCAATTGTTCCCAGTGTTGTTGACTGGGCTTGCACTGCATAGAATGGCCCTTGAGAGACTGGAAACTGTAAAAATTCTTCGGATTTGTTGAAATCAGAATCAAATCCAGAATTGATGATTTGATTATATTCGAGCACTGTTTGTTGTATCGTATTGTAATCAAAGTTTAACGTGTTGGCGATTTGTGCCAGTGTTTGTTCTTTGACGGCGGCACCTTCATTAATTGCATCTTGAAGGTCTTTTTCAATAGTGGGGAAAGGACCTACTGTGTGTGTCATGTCTTGGTGCGACAATGTTTTGAAAGTGCGCTCAAAAGAATCAGTCCAATCTAACCGATGCGTCTTTAGGTAGTCAATAGTCGGCTGATCGAGAATGAAATAGTAATAGCCGCCATTAGTGTAGGTGATGTTTCCCCAGAGTGCAAAATCATATACGATATCTTCATTAACAAACCTTTGACCACGACGATTAAGCCAGAGAAACGGAAGATTGGTTAGGGTGAAAATCGTGTCATTGTGCCATTTTGGATCCGTCTTAGAGACAACAGATGCAGCATGGTTTTCAAAAACGCCCAATCCACTGGTATCCGCATTTAACTGTGCCAGAATTTGGATTCCATCTCCGGTTGCTTTTCTTTCTCCCATACTATAGAGATAATCGCGGTCTATAGTTAGATACGAATCGACCATTTTATGATTGCCGACAAATCCGCCATCAGCGAAAATAACTTTAGAACAATCAATTTGTTGTTTAGCATCATTATGGGTGATTGTGACGTGCATGATATTCCCATCGACATAGTCAATAGAATTAATCGAAGCGTCGGTTAGTAATTGTCCACCTAAGCTAGCAAAATGATTCATCAGGCGCTGAAAGCCATTGAATTTGTCAATATATTGATGATAGACGCGTGGATGGTTTTGATGTACTTCTTGCGTATTGTTGACTAATTCTGTTTGTAGACCGTTTTTAGCTAGCCAATCAATGGTATCTGCAGATTTGTCAATAATGGCCTTTGTGAGGCGTGTGTTAGAACGATAATGCGTATAATTGACCATTTCGACATATGCGTCTTTAGGTGAATAGTTGATATGACTTGCTTTTTGCAATCGACTACCAGCGGCGAACAATCCTTGCGCGCCGAACATTCCAGCCCCACCAAATTTATTACCTTTTTCCAATAAAATAACACGAGCATTGTTTTCGGCAGCGCTCAATGCCGCACCGATTCCAGATGCACCGGCACCAACAACGACAATATCAGTTTTTAACTGTTTCATAGTTTGTACCTCGCTTTATGCATCGACAGAATGACGGGCACCAATTTGATATTTTGCTGAATCTTCAAACATGGTTCTGACGGTACGTGCTTTTTGACCAGTTAGTTTGTAGTAATCATCAGAAAATGTTTCCATTTTACCTTCACGAATAGCTTTCCCAAAAGTTACCATGCCGTCTGATGAGAATGGTGCGGAACTGTCTTTTTTGAAGTCTCCATCGGTAGTACGAGGAACTCCCATTTTGTCAAAAATAGCGTAGTCTTGCTCATCACTGACTACTTGGTACTTAACATCGTGACCGGAGACTTCATTGCCGATTTGTACAAAATCACTAATAGTCAGTAATTCGGGACCGTTAATATTCAAAATCGAGTGTTTTAACTTTGAAGCCATTGCATAGGCGGCAGCAATAGCACAGTCCTGGCGAGAAATGTAGGCCATCTTACCGTCCGCTTGATTATTGGCAAGAATACCATTTTCAACCATTGCGAAATAGTTGGAGATCATCGCTTCAGCGTACTGAGAATTACGCAGAAAAATATAATCGAGATCGGTGTTTTCAATGTACGATTCGGTCCAAGCATGGTCTAATTTTTCGATACTTGGATTAGTAGGGTCAGATGCATTAACTAGAGATGTATAAACAATTTGTTCTACTCCGCTAGCTAAGCAAGCATCAATGACATTCTTATGAGCCTGACGACGCTTTTCTCCGACGAATGGCATTGAAATTAATAAGACTTTTTTAGCGCCGCTGAAGGCTTTAACTAAGCTATCTGGATTGTTAAAGTCAGTCACTTTAGTTGTGATTCCTTGTTGTTGATACTCAACCAGACCCTTCTCAGTTGGGGCAGTAAAAACCAATTGTGCTTTATCGAGCAATTGAAGTGCGGTTTCAGCTGATTTACGTCCGAAGTTGCCATCTACACCAGTGAATACATATTTTTCCATAAAACAAAGCCACCTTTTTATTTGATAGTTCCATTTTATGTGAATGTATTAACAAAATCCAACATTGAAATACAGTATGCTATAAGCAAATGCTTCTATCTTTGAAATGCTTGAATAACACTTTTTAATTTCAGATTTGAATCGTTTTTGCGCCAGGCCAAGCAGATTTTATATTGATGTTGGCTATTGAGAATCTTAACGCGATGTAAGGTATGAAAGTCGCTATTTATTTTTTTGTAGTCTGGAATGAATGTGATCCCTTTATTGAGTTGGACTAGCAGTAGTGCTGTATCAATATCCGAGACTGTGGCAGTTATTTTTAATGGGACATGATCTGCTTTAGAGTGGTCTTTCATTTTTAGATAAGAATTTGTGTTTGGCCGACTTGCAACATAAATAATTGATTGATTCAGTAGCTGCTGGGGATTGATTGATCTTAGCTGATACCAAGGGTGGTCGGGACCCACAACGACTTCATAATTACCTTGAGCTAGTGTTAGTGTGCTTAATTGCTCGTTGGCCGTAATCTCTGAATCAAAACAAACCGCCATATCAACCGTTTTATTGAGTAATTTTTCTTGAATATCGTTTAAATCACTCTTTACTAGAAATAATTCTAAATCGTCCATCGTTTTGATTGTAGGTAAAACTAGTTTCTCGACAGATTCAGTAGCGCCATTAGGATAAGCAATCGTTAATAAGTTGGATGTTTGACGCAGCTGAGCAATTTCTCCCTTGAGAATATGATATTGTTCGAGCATGATTGATGCGCGCTTGTAAACAGCTTTACCAATGCGTGTCAGCTCGATTGGAAGCTTTGTCCGGTCAATTAAAGTCGCATCCAATTCTCTTTCTAATTTTGCGACTTGCTGACTGATAGCAGTTTGAGAAATGAAATTTTGTTCTGCGGCTTGCGAGAAACTATGTAGCTTTGCAACATCACAGAAGTATTGAAGCCTTGTGAAATTCATATTTATCCTCCTTGTGTTTGAAATTCATTACAACCATAAAGTAAGAAATGGCAACATCATCGGCCATTCAGGCTCATATTAATGTTATCAGGGATAATTAATTTTTGAATTAATATTTGATTTAGCAACATATCGTTAATTGTATTATTTTCAAGCGTTGGCATATCGGATTTCAACGCATACTAAGTTTATAGCATATATGAATAGGATTGGTAACTATCAGGTTTTGATAGGTGGCATGATTCGCTTGATTACAGCGATAAGAATTGCACTTAGGAAGGCAGCTAAGTGAATTCAGAATTTATAATTGCGTAGACAAATATTTTTATAAAATAGGACGAAAAATGTAACCGTTGCAAAATAATAATGTTATAATTACATCGTGAATGGGGGAAACGATAACACGTGTTACCTATCTCTCAATAACGGACACTGAAGCCCAGATTTAGCTCGAATTGTTTTTGTTAAACTGCGAACAAAAGGTTAATTGTTTGGCGGCTCAACCTTGAGGGGGCGATGAAGATGGCACGACGGCTGGGATTACTGCTGGGCGTTGCGCTTACCGCAATTTTTATTAGTCTACCGATCATGGTCGTTCGTGCTGAAGATACGAGTACGGCCGAGGTGACGTTTCGACAAGCGTCATCCGTGTCTAAGCCGGCAAAGGGTTCATCAAGTACAACGATTGGAAGCGACCAGGTTAAGGCCGGTCAGTCTCACAGTCGTCAGGCAGTACAACGCGCTTCAACCAGTAGTGGCCGGTATTATAGTGAACCGGCGACGGCACAAGCTGTCAATCAGCCGTGGTGGGGGCGTTTACCACAGACCGATGAGCAGACGTGCCAGTGGTTACTCACGATTATGGGCGGCTGGCTATTAATTTTAGTCGTGATAGCGGGTTACTATCATGTGAAATATAAGCGCTACCAACAGCGAAGCATGCATCAGAATTAAGGAAAGTTAATGTGCGTCAGGTATTTAAGGGGGTGGTTGTATGCAGCACCGCATCATGCAGTTACTAACATTAGTTGTCGTTGCAATTTTGGCATTAGTACCACTAAATAGCGGCGCCATGCTGGGGCAAGCTGCAACGACCCAAACGAGTACGGCAACAAGTAGCAGTAGTGCCGATATTAGTCAGGTCACGAATACCAATTTGATGGCAGTTAGTGCGGATGTCTCAAGCAGTTCCTCGGATAGTAGTTCTTCCAGCTCATCGTCGACGACTAGCTCGAGTGCCACAACTAGTTCAAGTACGACTTCGACGGCTAGCTCAAGTACCGCTTCGTCCGGTACGGATTCATCAACGACCGATACTTCCAGTAGTGATGGGACGATTCCCGCTTCTGGAACGATTGGTACGGTCAAATGGACCATTGACAGTGATGGTGTGTTAACGCTGAGTGGCGGGACTTTCGATTATTTGAAGACGAACGAATCACCATGGGCAGCGTATAGTACATCGATTACCAGCATCAAAATCACGAATACGATTACGGTAACGACTGCACCGAATTATGCTTATTTGTTTGCTAATCTTACCAACTTAACGTCGATTACAGGCTTAAGCAATCTATCAATGAGCGATGTAACGAGTATGCGTCGGATGTTTTACAATGATACCAGCCTAACCAGCGTTGACTTTGGTCAAACGGATTTTTCAAAGGTCACGAGTACTGAGCAGATGTTCAACAATGATGCTAGTCTAACTAGTGTTAGCTTCGGACAAGCGAATCTTTCAAAGGTCACGACCATGGCTGGCATGTTTGACGGCTGTACTGTGCTGACTTCGATCGGTGATTCTGACAGTTGGCAAGTTGGCAGTGTGACTGATATGTCAAGAATGTTTGCGGAATGTACTGCCCTCACCACAGTTGGAACGAAAAATTGGGATGTCAGTGCAGTAACAACGATGGATCAGATGTTTATAAACTGTTCGAATTTGACTACTGTGGCAGTTGGCGCTTGGAAAACGACTGCGTTAACGAACTCCAGGTATCAATTTAGTGGTTGTAAAGCGCTGACGACGCTGGATGTTTCTGGCTGGGATATGTCAAAGGTGACGAATTTATCCAACATGTTTGCGCAATGTGCCAAGTTAGCAACGATTGATGTCAGTTCATGGGACACGAGTAATGTAACCAATATGCAGTATTTATTTGCTGGTTGTACGGCAGTAACTGCACTTGATGTGAGCGGCTGGAAGACTGGGAACGTGACGAGCATGGTTAGCCTGTTCCAGAATTGTACAAAGGTCACGACCTTAGCCGTCGACGGCTGGAATACCACCAAAGTCACGAGTTTAGCGAATACGTTCCAAGGCTGTAGCAGTCTCACCAAGCTACCGGTATCCAGTTGGGATATTAGTAACGTCACTAGCTTGGCTTATACATTTTCGGGATGTTCTAAAGCGGTGACGATTGCTGTTGACAGCTGGGATACCAGTAACGTTACGACGTTGGACCACACCTTTTTCAACTGTGTGGCGTTGACAGCGGTTCCCGTCACGGATTGGAATACTGGGAACGTGGCGAGCTTGGCTTATGCTTTTTCGGGATGCACTAAGGCAACGACGCTGGACCTATCGAATTGGGATACCAGCAAGGTGAAAACGATGAGCAATGTATTCTATAACATGAGCGCGTTGACCACCTTGAATCTATCCAGTTGGAATACTGCAGCGGCGACAAGTTATGCGGACGTCTTTAAGGGTGATTCCAAGTTGCAACATCTGACCTTGGGAACTGATTTTACCTTCCATGATAGTACGTCCATGAACCTGAACACGCCTAGTACCACGGCACCGTATAACGGCACGTGGCAAAAAGGCAGCAGTGGTGATACTTACTCTGCGGCGACGCTGATGACGACCTATGACGGCAGTACCATGGCTGGCACTTATAACTGGGCTAAAAGGATTTACACCGTGACCGTTGACTATGTCAATGGTGACGGCGAAACAATTGCACCGTCAGAGACAATTAGTGGTACGGCCGATGAGACTTACGAAACAACCGCTAAATCAATTGATGGCTATACGCTTAGCTCAACACCGGACAACGCGACTGGAACGTACACTGAAGATGCAATTACGGTCACTTATGTTTATTCGGGTAACTTGTTCTTCAACTCAACGCCGGCAACGTTGGACTTCGGTAGCCATCCACTATCGGCGACAACTGAGATATACAGTGCAGCAGTTCCTAGCGACGAGCCGCTACAAGTCCAGAACAATGGTAACTTGAACTCCACATGGACCTTGACCGCAGAGCTGGGTACGGTTGGTTTTGTCGGTGAGAATACTGGCAAAAAGCTGAACGCAACGCTGTACTATCAAAATGGATCGACGCAAACGACACTCGCACCGGGTGTCGCGGCCACGGTTCATTCGCAAACGACGACTAGTCATGCGGGAGTCAATATTTCAGGAACCTGGTCGAGCGATTCCGGCTTGTTGTTAAAGGTTCCAAGTGGTGCGGCAGAATTAGATACGTACAAGGGGACCATCTCCTGGCAACTAAATAATACGGTCGCCAATAATTAACTAAGGGATTTACAATTTTAAAAACTAGCTTACTTGAAAGGAAGCGGATTGTAATGAAAAAAATGGTTTTGGGATTAATGGTTGTTGCTGGACTTTTAGGGACAAGTACGGTGGTTGCAAACGCCGCGGATACGGATTCGACAGGTGATGTGGCCTTCTCAAG
>NZ_JAMSKY010000080.1:0-337 GCF_023806745.1 Lactiplantibacillus sp. B652
AGGAACCAGCCGCCTAAGGTGGGACAGATGATTAGGGTGAAGTCGTAACAAGGTAGCCGTAGGAGAACCTGCGGCTGGATCACCTCCTTTCTAAGGAATATTACGGAAACCTACACACGCGTCGAAACTTTGTTTAGTTTTGAGAGATTTAACTCTCAAAACTTGTTCTTTGAAAACTAGATAATATCAAATATATTTTTTCATAATGAAACCGAGAACACCGCGTTTTTTGAGTTTTTTATTGAAGTTTAATTATCGCTAAACTCATTAATCGCATTTACCGTTAGGTAAATGAGGTTAAGTTAACAAGGGCGCATGGTGAATGCCTTGGCACTAG
>NZ_JAMSKY010000081.1:0-334 GCF_023806745.1 Lactiplantibacillus sp. B652
TGCCCGCTCATCAGGATCATGCACAATATGATAGGCCATTAACACATTATCAGCCATGTTGATTCCTCCCATTATTGGCCAGTAGTCATTTCTTAACACCATTAGTATACGTGCTGAACCCTCAAACTAGCAATTATTTGAACCAAGCCACCAATCGATCAAACCAAGTTTGGTGATGACCAGTTTGGGCCATCTTAACTACTTTAGTAACCGTTGACTTAGAACTTGTTTAAAATCTAATATATTTGGTATGATAGTTCAAAAAAGGTGATTAGTCATGAACTACCCAAGCAATATTTCCCGCCAACAATTTGAACTCATTCGTCCCGACTTA
>NZ_JAMSKY010000082.1:0-331 GCF_023806745.1 Lactiplantibacillus sp. B652
AAAAAGGCAGATATAGACTTTACTACACATGACTTTTCTGTACGATGACAGTGTGGATTGAGGGTTGAATAGGTTGAAATCGAAATTGTTCTTTTTTTCAGATAGGATTGCTTTTTTGAGAAGATGGTGGTGGCTGCTCGCAATTGGACTTTTTGGCGGTTTACTATTTGGTGCGGGGCTAAGGCAGTTTGGATCGAAACCTGTATACAAATCAAGTGTGGCGTTGCAAGCATATCACTCAAGATCGAATAGCATGTCTAAACAAGCTTATATTAAGCAAAAAAAAACGGAGTTGAATGATCTTTCTAAATATTCAGTAGTTGTGAAGTCA
>NZ_JAMSKY010000083.1:0-330 GCF_023806745.1 Lactiplantibacillus sp. B652
TTCTAGGGTACGATATTTGTCAGAAGTGCTGATTGGTACAACTAGCACCGTATTAAAATAGCGATTATAGTGATCGTTGCTCACAACTAAACACGGTCGCTTTTTGTTAGTTTAAGTCCCTTTTGCTGGATCTAAATTAATCCACAAAATACCGCCTTGTTTTAATTTCATTAATCAAAGTCTTCACTTTCTATGTCCTTACCCCAATCAAACTCCGTGGTACTGAGATTTCCGAACTTTTTTTCCTGTTCATCAACAAGTTGCCATAGATCAGGTTTACTACGAACAATCATTACTCTACCATTTGGCTCAATCTGCCATTCAATTGTG
>NZ_JAMSKY010000084.1:0-326 GCF_023806745.1 Lactiplantibacillus sp. B652
TTAGTAAACGTTGCTGCTACGGCAGGCGCTAATCACCACCAAATAATTATTGAAATTAGTTGTTGACAACTTCTTCGGTAATTGGTAAGATAGTTTCTGTTGTCGCAACGGCAACCATGACAAATTAATCAAGTTGCTTCTTAAAAAAAGTTGTTGACAAGATATTGGTTAAGATGTTATGATAACTAAGCTGTGTTAAGCGATTGACACACGGAATTAGATCTTTGAAAACTGAACAAAGTTTCGACGAATCAAATGTGTAGGGTCTCTTGATTTTGAATCAAGAGCAAAACATTTGCGAAGTCAATTCGCTAGCAAATAAATTT
>NZ_JAMSKY010000085.1:0-322 GCF_023806745.1 Lactiplantibacillus sp. B652
TTGAAGACCACGACCACTTGGCGCGTAATATTCTGATTGCGCCCCCAGTGATTTTGGATAACCTGTGCAACTTGACTCTTCGCACTACTTGGTAGCTTGGTCTGACCCTTGTCGCGGACCAGACTGATGATATTTGGCAAGAAGATGATGGACGCTACCATCACGACTAGCCAGATAATCGCTTGAATTGTAAAGCGTCTACGGCTCCCTTTCACTCTGTATCCATTCACTTAACTCAGATTCTTAAAAAGACATCGTGACATTTAATCAACAATGTGTTTAAATAATAACAACATGTTAAATGAAAACCGTTGTAATTTCA
>NZ_JAMSKY010000086.1:0-313 GCF_023806745.1 Lactiplantibacillus sp. B652
ATTAAACATTCAATTCTTAAAACACCTATTTTTAAATCGACTTAAACCTTCGCTGTTGCGTGCGTTTACTAATCCCCGTCTTTCGTTCAATCATCTGATAAGTCATGCCTTGTTTTCGCAACTCATAAGCAAATCTGATCTGTTCATCAGAATACGTTTTCGGTCGCCCTTCCCGAAACAACTGATCATGTTGCTTTGCATACAATTTACCTTCTTGTGTGAGTGTGACAATCATATCGCGTTCAAACTGCGCAAAAGCACTAAATATTGTAAAGACTAATTGGCCAGTCGGCGTATTATCAATTAAGCCCAT
>NZ_JAMSKY010000087.1:0-301 GCF_023806745.1 Lactiplantibacillus sp. B652
CTGGTGACCAGGTTAATCGTAAGTGATTGGTAATTAAAGTCGCTAATGCTGCCGTCAGCATCGAACGACGACCGCAATTCCGCCTTTTGCGATCTGCATCTTGCTGAGCTAATTCTGAATCATAAGGTTTAACCCGGTCCAACTCATAGCTAATCGTAGCTTTGGCGACGCCTTAGGCGTCAGTCATTACTTGGTAAGATTTATTCCCCTCATTGACCAGTTGTGCTAGTGCGCCACGTTGAAAACGTGATAAAGTAGATGTACCCAAAGTAATCACTCCCTATATTGGTTGGAATTAGCT
>NZ_JAMSKY010000088.1:0-301 GCF_023806745.1 Lactiplantibacillus sp. B652
CGTAATCGTATATTCTTGTTCCGTGGTCGCTCCTGCCACGCTATCAGCTCCCTATTACTTATTTGTCAAAACTATCGTCCCGTAAGACCCCAATCAAAATGAAAATCACACCGATAGTCAGGCACGAATCCGCAAAGTTAAAGATTGGAAAATTAATAAAATCAAGTTGGAACATATCAACGACATAACCCAGCCGCACACGGTCAATGAAAGTACCCAACGTACCTGCAATCATCAGTGAGATGCCGACCTCATACGCCCTTTTACCGCGCAACCGCCATAACAAGTAACCCATGATAAC
>NZ_JAMSKY010000089.1:0-300 GCF_023806745.1 Lactiplantibacillus sp. B652
TGATACTTAACTTCGCGCTGCGAACTCATGTCCAAATAGTCGCGTTCCCGTGCTAAGGCGTTCATAACTGCGCGCATTTCCAGTTCCTTTTCCGCCCCCGTAAATTCAGGATGGCGGACAACATCGAACCAGGCACGCGTAAAATCACGCGTTCGCGTCCGCTGCTTTTGCGTCATCAAATCAAACATAACGGACTGTTTCACGTTCGCTGGCAAGTACATTTTTTGGACCGTATCAATGGCCTGATGCACCATTTCAACACGAATTTTATCTATTTCATTGGCTGCCTCATCATCCGTT